>NZ_JAAOQS010000040.1:0-68352 GCF_011603105.1 Rhodococcus sp. A14
GACGGGAGCGGGGGGAGCCGGCGGCGGGGGAGGTCAGCCGAGGACCGCCGCGGACAGTTCGCGGACGTGGTCGGCGTCGCGGCAGGAGACGAGGAGCATCGTGACGCCGGCGTCGGCCCAGCGTTTGACGTCGGCGTGGACTTCGTCGACGTTGCCGATGATCATGGTCTCGGTGACCATCTCGTCGGGGACGACGGCGGCGGCTTCGTCCTTGCGGCCTGCGCGGAACAGGCGCCCGATTTCCTCGACCTGTTCGCCGTAGCCCATGCGGGTGTAGACCTGGGCGTGGAAGTTGAGTTCGGGGGCACCCATGCCGCCGACGTACAGGGCGGTGATCGGTTTGAGGCCGGCGATGGCGGTGGTGCGGTCGTCGGTGACGATCACCTGACAGGTGGCCGCGACTTCGAAGTCTTCGCGGCTGCGCCGGGCGCCGGGGCGGGCGAAACCCTCGTCGAGCCATTCGTTGTACATGGGTGCGAGGCGGGGCGAGTAGTAGATGGCGAGCCAGCCGTCGGCGATCTCGGCGGTGAGCGCGACGTTCTTCGGACCTTCGGCGCCGAGCCAGATGGGGATGTCGGCGCGCAGGGGGTGGGTGATCGGCTTGAGCGGTTTCCCGAGGCCGGTGCTGCCGGGCCCGGTGTACGGCAGCGGGAAGTGCGGGCCGTCGCTGGTGACGGGTTCCTCCCGCGACAGGACTTTCCGGATGATGGAGACGTATTCGCGGGTGCGGGCGAGCGGTTTCGTGAACGGCTGCCCGTACCACCCTTCGACGACCTGCGGCCCGGACACGCCGAGCCCGAGAATCGCCCGGCCGCCGCTGAGGTGGTCGAGGGTGAGTGCGTGCATGGCGGTGCTGGTGGGTGTGCGCGCGGAGATCTGGACGACGGACGTGCCCAGCCGGACGCGTTCGGTGCTCGAACCCCACCAGGCGAGGGGGGTGAAGGCGTCGGAACCCCAGGATTCGGCGGCGAAGACGGCGTCGAATCCCTCGGCTTCGGCCGCGGCGATCAACGCCGGGACCTTCGCCGGCGGCTGTGCGCCCCAGTATCCCAGTTGCAACCCGAGCTTCATCGTGTGCCTCCGCATCGACCGTCGTCAGAAGTGACCCTTGCCACAAACACTAGAACCTGTTCTACTCGAAGTTGTGAGCATGGGAAAGAGCGCGGTGGCCGAAAAATTCTCGAACGAACCGTTGAGCGCCCCGCTGAAACTTCAATTCGACTACACCCGATCGGTGGGTCCGACCATCGGAGCCTTCGTGACCGCGCTGCGCGACCGCAAGG
Source organism: Rhodococcus sp. A14 (assembly GCF_011603105.1). Taxonomy (NCBI): domain Bacteria; kingdom Bacillati; phylum Actinomycetota; class Actinomycetes; order Mycobacteriales; family Nocardiaceae; genus Rhodococcus; species Rhodococcus sp. A14. Next base: position 1,284 of record NZ_JAAOQS010000040.1, read on the forward strand.
TCATCGGCGCCCGCGGCTCGGACGGACGCGTCTACGTCCCGCCGCCCGAATTCGATCCGAACACCGCCGAACCTCTCACCGACTTCGTCGGGGTTTCCGACGCCGGGACCGTGGTGAGCTGGACGTGGATGCCGGAACCGATTGCCGGACAGCCACTCACCACCCCCTTCGCGTGGGCGCTGATCACGCTGGACGGCGCCGACACGTCCCTGGTGCACGCCGTGGACGTCGGCTCCCCCGCCGGGATGAGCACCGGTATGCGGGTCCGGGCACGGTGGGCGCAGGAGCGGGTCGGGCGCATCCAGGACATCGTGTGCTTCGAACCCGGGGAGTCGACCGGCGAACCCGGCCCGTCCGCGGAGTCCGAACCGGTCACGATGGTCACGACGCCGATCGATCTCGACTACATGCACTCCGCCTCCGCCGAGGAGAGCTACTACCTCCGAGGGTTGAAGGCGGGCAAGCTGATCGGTGGCCGCACCGGACCGGACGGCAAGGTGTACATCCCGCCGCGCAGCGCCAACCCCACCGACGGCATCCCGACGAAGGAGCAGGTGGAACTGCCGGACAGGGGCATCGTCACCACGTTCTGCATCGTGAATGTCCCCTTCCTCGGACAGCGGATCAAGCCGCCGTACGTCGCCGCCTACGTGCTGCTCGACGGCGCGGACATCGCGTTCCTGCACCTGATCCTCGACTGCGACGCCGCCGACGTGCGGATGGGCATGCGCGTGGAGGCCAAATGGAAGCCGCGCGAGGAGTGGGGCTACACCCTCGAGAACATCGAGTACTTCAGGCCGACGGGCGAGCCCGACGCCGAGTACGACACCTACAAACACCACCTGTAAGGGCGCGGCACAATGACAGATATCGCAGTCGTCGGGTTCGCGCACGCACCACACGTGCGCGAGACCACCGGCACCACCAACGGCGTCGAGATGCTGGTTCCCTGCTTCCAGCAGCTGTACGAGGAGCTCGGAATCACCAAGTCCGACATCGGCTTCTGGTGTTCCGGGTCTTCGGACTACCTGGCCGGCCGTTCGTTCTCCTTCATCTCCGCCGTCGACTCGATCGGTGCGGTTCCGCCGATCAACGAGTCGCACGTCGAGATGGATGCGGCGTGGGCGTTCTACGAGGCCTGGATCAAGATCATGACCGGCGAGGTCGACACCGCCCTCGTATACGGCTTCGGGAAGTCGTCGGCGGGCAACCTCCGCAAGATCCTGTCGATGCAACTCGACCCCTACCTGGTCACCCCGCTCGCCCTCGACTCCGTGTCGCTCGCCGGACTGCAGGCCCGCCTCGGACTCGACGCCGGAAAGTGGACGGCCGAGGAGATGGCGGCCGTGGCCGCGCGCAGCCGGGCCGCGGCGGAGAGCAATCCGAACACCCAGCTGTCGGGGCACGTCGACATCAACGCGCTGCTCGCCAGTCCGTTCGTCGCGGACCCGTTGCGCGCCCACGACTGCGCACCGATCACGGACGGCGCCGCCGCTGTCGTGCTCGCCGCCGGCGATCGTGCCCGTGAGCTGTGCGAGCGGCCTGCGTGGATCACCGGGATCGAGCATCGGATCGATTCCCCGAACTTCGGCGCCCGCGACCTGACGGTCTCACCGTCGACGACGGCGTCCGCCCGCGCCGCCACCGGAGGGGACGTCGGCGGAATCGACGTAGCCGAACTGCACGGACCGTTCACCCATCAGGAACTGATCCTCCGCGAGGCCATCGGACTGTCCGATGCGACGGCGATCAACCCGTCGGGCGGCCCGCTGAGCGGGAACCCGATGTTCTCGGCGGGTCTGGAACGCATAGGTTACGCAGCGAAGGCCATCATAGACGGCAACGCCGGGCGCACACTGGCGCACGCTACGAGTGGTGCTGTGCTGCAACAGAATCTGGTCGCAGTCTTGGAGGGACGCAACTGATGGCGAATCAATTGGCCGCGGTGCTCGGCACCGGTCAGACGCATTACGTCGCGAAGCGGCACGACGTGTCCATGGCGGGGCTGGTTCGCGAGGCGATCGACCGCGCGATGGAAGACGCCCGGGTGGGCTGGGACGACATCGATGCGGTCGTGATCGGGAAGGCCCCCGACCTCTTCGAGGGGTCGATGATGCCGGAGCTTGCGATGTCGGACGCGCTGGGCGCCAACGGCAAACCACTCCTGCGTGTGCACACCGCAGGCTCGGTCGGCGGTTCGACCGCGGTGGTGGCGTCGAGCCTCGTGAAGTCGGGGGTGCACAAGCGGGTACTGACGGTGGCGTGGGAGAAGCAGTCCGAGTCGAACGCCATGTGGGCGCTGTCCACCCCCATTCCGTTCCACATGCCGGTCGGTGCGGGCGCGGGCGGCTACTTCGCCCCGCACGTCCGCTCGTACATCCGGCGGTCGGGCGCACCCGATCACATCGGCGCGATGGTGGCGGTGAAGGACCGGCTGAACGGCAGCCTCAACCCGTACGCCCACCTCAAGCAACCCGACATCACGCTCGAATCCGTACAGGCCTCTCAGATGCTGTGGGATCCCATTCGCTACGACGAGACGTGTCCGTCATCGGACGGCGCCTGCGCGATGGTGATCGGCAACGAGGAGGCGGCCGAGCAGGTCATTGCGGACGGTCGTGAGGTGGCCTGGATCCACGCCACCGCGATGCGCACCGAGCCCACCACGTTCGCGGGACGAGACCAGGTGAATCCGCAGGCCGGCCGGGACGCCGCGGCCGCGCTGTGGAAGGCCGCGGGCATCAAGGACCCGCTCGACGAGATCGACGTGGCCGAAATCTACGTCCCCTTCTCCTGGTTCGAACCGATGTGGCTCGAGAATCTGGGCTTCGTCTCCGAGGGTGAGGGCTGGAAACTCACCGAGGCGGGCGAGACCGCGATCGGCGGCCGGCTTCCGCTCAACGCGTCCGGCGGCGTCCTGTCGTCCAATCCCATCGGCGCCTCGGGCATGATCCGGTTCGCCGAGTCGGCGATGCAGGTCATGCACCGCGCCGGCGACCATCAGGTGAAGGACGCGCGCAAGGCACTCGGCCACGCCTACGGCGGCGGTTCGCAGTACTTCTCGATGTGGGTGGTCGGTTCCGACCGGCCGAACAATTAGGAGCGGGACATCACCATGAAGTTCACCGTCGGCATCGCCATGAATCCCCTCGACCAACTGCCTGCTCTGGCGAAAACAGCCGAGGAGTGCGGGTTCTGGTCCATCGCCCTCCCTGACTCACTGTTCTTCATGGAGAAGCAGAGCGCCGACTACCCGTACACACCGGACGGCTCGCGGATGTGGAACGAGGAAACCCCGTGGGTGGATCCGCTGATCGCGGCGGCCGCCATGGGCGCGGTGACGTCGAAGATCGAGTTCTACACCCAGGTCCTCAAACTGGGATCCCGCAACCCGGTCCTTCTCGCCCGCCAGGTGGGTTCCGTCGCCAACCTCATCGGCAACCGTTTCGGGTTCGGCGTCGGGATCGGCTGGGCACCGGAGGAGTTCGAATGGTGCGGCGTGCCGTACAAGAAGCGCGGTGCGCGCGTCGACGAGATGATCGACGTCATCAAGCTGATCCTCGGCGGCGGCATGGTCGAGTACCACGGCGAATTCTTCGACTTCGACCGGCTACAGATGAGCCCGGCGCCGACGAAGCCGGTGCCGTTCTACGTCGGCGGACACACCGACGTCGCGCTGCGACGCGCCGCCCGGGTGGGCGACGGCTGGACGTCCGCGATGATCAAGTTCGACGATCTCGTTCAGGTCATCGCGCGATTGCGGGAACTCCGGGAGGAGTACGGCCGAGCCGATCTGCCCTACGAGATCCAGACCGTGTGCATCGACCGTTTCGGCAAGGACGGCTACGCCGAATTGGAAGATGCCGGAGTGACCGACACGATCGTCGTCCCGTGGGTTTTCGACGGCATCGGCTTCGACGGACCGCTCGACGCCAAGCAGGAATCGTTGCGCAAGTTCGCCGACCAGTACATCGGATAGGGGTGTGGACATGACGACGACGGATCATCCTGCCCGCCTCGCCGGGCAGGCTTCCCGCGAGGCGGCCAGCGGCAGGCGCAAGGACGAGTGGCTGGCCCTGTTCGCCGAGGACGCGTGCGTCGAAGACCCGGTCGGCCCTTCGGGTTTCGACCCCGAAGGCAAGGGTCACCACGGCCTCGACGCGATCTCGCGGTTCTACGACATGACGATCGCGACCACCGAATCGCTCGAGTTCCTCATCACCGATTCACTGGTGTGCGGGAACGAGAACGTGAACATCGGGACCATCCGGTCCACGGTGGCGGGATCTCGGATCGACGCCGAGGGCGTGTTCGTCTACCGCGTGAACGAGGACGGCAAGATCACGTCCCTGCGGGCCTTCTGGGAGGTCGAGCGGGCGATGAAGACACTGCGCAAGGTCTGAGCGCCCGGCTCACGTGCCGGCGGCGTCGATGTGCCGGAGGAACAGGATCGCGTCGAGTTCGCCGAGGCCGGCGGGCTCCAGTGGGAAATACGTGGAGTTGTCCGACGGGTCGGCACGCTTCTCCACGTCTCCTGTCCTGCGCGCCACCGGCGCGGCCGGCACGAGACAGCTCTCCCCGACGGCGAAGAGCCGGCCCTCGACGGTGTCGGGTGGCGGTTGTCCGATGCCGTGGCCGGGCGCCTGCCCGACGGCCCCACCGATGACCGCGTAGGCGTCGCCGAGCCGCACACCCAGGTGGGCGCCGGCGCACCACCAGTGCAGATGCAGTCCGGCGAGATCCCAGTGGGTTTCACCTTTCAGCAGGTGGCCGTTGTGGGCGAAGACGAACGTCGGGCCTCGATCGGCCTCCCTCTGCACGAGCGCGGACAGGTTGTCCGCCATCAGAGTGTCGCGGATTCCCAGGAGCCGGGCGATGCGGCGTGGAGAGTTCTCCCCCATTCCTGCGTGATAGCTGAGCAGGCGGGTGGCGATGCGACCGTGCAGCTCGGCCTCCCACAATTCGTCCCGCGTGCCTTCGGCGAGGAGGTGAGGCGCCTGCGACGCGAGAAGCGTCATCAGGTCGTCGGCGATGAGACGCAACTCGACGGCCTCGGGGGTGGCACCGACGGCCTGGGTCGGGTCCATCGCGACGGCCGGGTTGCTCCAGCGGTCGTCGTCGCCGATCAGTGCGGAGATCCTGTCCGGAGTGCAGGGCAGGTCCTCCTCGCCGAGGTGGGTCCGCAGGTAGGTGTCGAGGAAGGTCAGGGCCTGCCTCGGGCTGTCCGCGGACGTCATCTCGATGGGGCCGTCGAATCCGAAGAATCGGAGTTGCTCGTCCGGTTCGCGTCGACGGTTGTATTCGGCCATCCACAGGATCAGATCGCGGTTCGCCGGGGACTCACCGAAGCCGTGGCTGAAACCGTGCTCCATGACGTCGTCGAGCGGCAGGCGGTCCCCACCCCTCACGAACGAGTCGACGAGTATCCCCTTCAGGCAACTGCTTTCGAGCGCGATGGAGCGATAGCCCTCGTGTTCGACGAGGAACCGGAACATCTGATTGCGGAGCTGCAGAAAACTCTCCTCCCCGTGCATGGGCTCGCCGAACCCGAGAAGGCGGGGCGCGGAGTCCAGGCGACGGAGGAATGCGCCGAGGGCGGCGGTGACGGTCGGGTCTCCCGGTGCCGAGAAGACGGCACCCGCGTCATCCACGATGGACTGCACAGTCATGGTGGCTCCCACATTCCCTCGGACACCACGTCGGCGGAAGAGAACAGCGGCGTCGGAGAGGATGAGGGTGCCCTCCGACGCCGCTGAATCAGGGGGTCAGTGTCTGACCGGGCAACCGCCTGACGCAGTCTTGTAATCGACCTGAAACTCCTTGATACCGTTGAGCCAGCCCGAGCGCAACCGCCGCGGATCTCCCAGCTTGGTGATATCGGGCAGGTGATCCGCAATCGCGTTGAAGATCAGGTCGATCTCGAGTCGCGCCAGGTTGGCGCCGAGGCAGAAGTGGGCGCCCGTTCCACCGAATCCGACGTGCGGGTTGTTCTCCCGCATGATGTCGAACTTCTCCGGGTTCTCGAACGCGTCCTCGTCGAAATTCGCCGAGCCGTAGAGCATTACGACTCGCTGCCCCTTCTTGACCTGCACTCCGCCGAGTTCGGTGTCTTCCAGTGCGGTGCGCTGGAACGAGTTGACCGGGGTCGCCCACCGGACGATCTCGTCCGCCGCCGTCTTGGGGCGCTCCTTCTTGTAGAGCTCCCACTGATCGGGATGGTCCAGGAACGCCATCATGCCGTGTGTGATGGCATTGCGCGTGGTCTCGTTGCCGGCAACCGCCAGCAGGATCACGAAGAATCCGAATTCCTCGGGAGACAGCTCATTTCCATCGATGTCCGCTTCGATCAGCGTCGTGACGATGTCGTCGGCGGGGCACTTCTTGCGCTCGTCCGCCATCTGGTACGCGTAGCCGAGGATCTCCATCGACGCAGCCTGCGGGTCGATGTCCAGTTCCGGGTCGTCGTAGCCCGTCATCTGATTCGACCAGTCGAAGACCTTCAGGCGATCCTCCTGCGGCACACCGAGCAGTTCGGCGATCGCCTGCAGCGGAAGCTCACACGCCACCTGGGTGACGAAGTCGCCGGCACCCGATTCGGCGGCCTCCTTCACGATCTTCTCGGCGCGCTCGGTGAGTTCTTCGCGCAGGCTGTTGATCGCGCGGGGTGTGAATCCGCGGGAGACGAGTTTGCGGAGCTTGGTGTGCTCGGGTGCGTCCTTGTTGATGAGGATGAAGCGCTGCATCTCGATGTTCTCGCGCGGAATGTCGTCGGCGAAGCGCACGATCGCGGTGTTCTCGTGTGTGGAGAAGACGTCGCTGCGCCGCGACACCTCCTTGACGTCCTCGAGCTTGCTGACGACCCAGTAGCCGTCGTCGTGGAAGCCACCGATCTCCGGCGGCTGCGGGTTCCACCAGATCGGGGCAGTCTTCCGCAGTTCGGCGAATTCCTGGTACGGGATGCGCTCTGCGTAGATGTCCGGGTCGGTGAAGTCGAAACCCTCTGGAAGATTGGGCTGCGCCACTGCTGTCTCCTGCCCTAAGCCATACACCACTCCGTGATGTGGAACACGTTCTACTAGCATTGAAGCACAAGCCGGGCGACTAGCAAAGGAAAGCTCATACAGACCTTGCCTGGATAGCAGAACCTGTTCTATTTTCTGAGGACAAGGAAAGGAGCCCACCGTGGGCACACCAGTAATCGTCGAGGCAGTACGCACCCCGATCGGAAAGCGCGGTGGCTGGCTGTCCGGATTGCACGCCGCCGAGATCCTCGGCGCCGCTCAGCGGGGCATCCTCGACCGCTCCGGCATCGACCCCGAACTGGTGGAGCAGGTGATCGGTGGTTGCGTCACCCAGGCCGGTGCGCAGTCGAACAACATCACCCGGACCGCGTGGCTGCACGCCGGACTGCCCTGGCAGGTCGGCGCCACCACGATCGACTGCCAGTGCGGCTCCGCCCAGCAGGCCAACCACCTGATCGCGGGCCTGATCGCCACGGACGCGATCGATGTCGGAATCGCCTGCGGCATCGAAGCGATGAGCCAGGTGCCGCTCGGCGCGAACGTCGGCGAGAACGCCGGCCCGCGCAGACCCGCAGACTGGGACATCGACATGCCCAACCAGTTCGAGGCCGCCGAACGCATCGCCCGTCGCCGCGGAATCACCCGCGCCGACGTCGAGGCGCTCGGAGTCCGTTCGCAGGCACGCGCCAAGCAGGCGTGGGACGAAGGGCGTTTCGACCGAGAAGTGCTGCAGGTGACCGCACCCGTGGTGGACAAGGAAGGCCACCTCACCGGGGAGACCCGGGTGGTGACCCGGGATCAGGGTCTGCGCGATACCACCGCCGAGTCGCTCGCCAAGCTGAAGCCCGTTCTCGAGGGCGGCATCCACACGGCGGGCACGTCCTCGCAGATCTCCGACGGCGCCGCCGCCGTCATGCTGATGGACGAATCCAGGGCGCGCACCCTCGGTCTGAAGCCCCGGGCCCGCATCATCTCCCAGGCACTCGTCGGCTCCGAACCCGAATTCCACCTCGACGGACCCGTCCAGGCCACGGCGCGCGTCCTCGAACGCAGCGGCATGAAGATCGGCGACCTCGACCTGTTCGAGGTGAACGAGGCGTTCGCGTCGGTCCTGCTGTCGTGGGCGTCGGTGCACGAGCCCGACATGGACAGGGTCAACGTCAACGGCGGTGCGCTCGCACTCGGACATCCCGTGGGCAGCACCGGGTCTCGACTCATCACCACCGCGCTGCACGAACTCGAGCGCACCGACGGGTCGACGGCACTGATCACGATGTGTGCCGGCGGCGCGCTCGCCACCGGCACCATCATCGAGCGGATCTAGGATCTGCCGATGAACGCACCCGCCGCCGCCCGACCGCCCGGCCTCGACTCGAAGTGGACGGTCTCCTTCATCAAGTGGATGTCGAAGATCAACGTCCTGCTGTACCGGCGGACGGGCGGGCGACTGGGCAGCAAGTGGCGGGTGGGTAGTGCCTTTCCCCGCGGGTTGCCCGTCTGCCTGCTCACCACCACCGGACGGAAGAGCGGCGAGCCGAGGATCAGCCCGCTGCTCTTCCTCGAGGACGGCGACCGCATCATCCTCGTCGCCTCGCAGGGCGGCCTCCCGAAGCACCCGATGTGGTACCTCAACCTGCGCGCGAATTCGGAGGTGACCGTCCAGGTGAAGTCGCGGGTGCGGCCGATGACCGCCCACGTGGCGGATCCCGAGGAACGTGCGCGCCTGTGGCCGCGGCTCGTCGACATGTATCCGGATTTCGACAATTACCAGGCCTGGACCGACCGCACGATCCCCGTCGTGGTCTGCGACCCCCGATAGCGCGTGTATGTACCGCCGGGTAACGGGTGCCATGTCGGAGGACTTCTTGCAGTATTGACGCGTACGGACTTGTACGACGGCCGAGGGCGAGGAATTGCAGACATGAGTACACAGGTTCAAGATCGGATCCACGACCGTCGAGAGCTCACCGCGGTCCTGCTGCGTGCACTCGAGCAGCGCCACGAGGTTCTCGACGCCATTGTCGACAGTGAGGACCACGCCGAGGCCCTCACCACCGTCGCCGGACTCCTCGACACGTCCGAGGCGTACGCGGAAGCCGTCCTCAACCTGACGTTCCGCCGTCTCACCAAGGTCGAACGGCTCCGCATCCAGACGGAACTGAAGGACCTCGACGCCACACTCGAGTGGACGTCGACGGACCGGCCGGCGAGCACCGGGCGGAACTTCCGCCTCCGTCCGTTCACCGAGACCGAGGAAGACGCCGACCTGTTCCGGCGCCGCTGCGTCGAGCAGGTCGACGACGCGGGCACGCAGTGGTCCGAGGAGCGGGTCGAGAAGGAACGCACCGAAGGCCTGACCCGTGTCGACGACGAGTCCGCCGCGTGGTTCGTGTGTGAGGACACCGCGGAGAACACGGCCGTCGGCATGGTGTTCGGCGAGCTGTCGGGACGCGAGGTCGACGTCGCCATCTGGATCTCCCCCGACGCCCGGAAGAAGGGCTACGGCACCGCGGCCGTGAAGCACAGCCGTCAGGAACTCGCCGCGGAGTTCCCGGGAACTGTCCTGGTCGTCCGCGCTCCCGCCTGACCCACACGTGAGTGGCGAAGCGTGCTCCCGCACGCTTCGCCACTCACGTGCGGTGGTCGGGGTCGCGCTGTGTGGTGAGGCCCTGGGCCCAGCGGTAGTCGGGCTTGCCGCTCGGGGTGCGCTGGACGGTGTCTTCCACCCACACCAGGCGCGGAATCTTGTAGCCGGCCAGGCTCTGCCGCACGTGTTCCTCGAGTCCGGCGAAGTCGACGCCCCGCCCGTCGCGCGCCTGCACCACCGCCGAGACCCGGTGCCCCCACCGTTCGTCGGGGACGCCGACGACGATGGCGTCGTAGACGTCGCGGTACGCCTTCACCGCGCTCTCGACCTCCTCGGCGAACACCTTCTCGCCGCCGGTGTTGATCACCATGTTGCCGCGGCCGAGCAGGGTGATCGATCCGTCGGCCTCGATCCGCGCGCGGTCGCCGGTGACGACGACCGGTCGCCCGTCGACCTCCCGGAAGATCTCCCGCGTCTTCTCCGGGTCGTTGTAGTAGCCCAGCGGGACGTACCCGCCCTTCGCGAACCAGCCGTCCTTCCCCGACCCCGGCTCGACAGGAACGTCGTTCTCGTCGATCACCAGGGCGTACCGTCCGGCAGGCACCCGGGGCCCACCCACCTGCTTCTCCCCCTTGGTCGCGAAACCGATTCCGCCGAAGCCCGTTTCCGACGCACCGATCGAATCGGACACCAGAAGGCCCGGGAACGCGTCCAGGAAGGCGTCCTTGATCACCGGCGAGAACAGCGCGGCCCCGGATGCCACCACCCCCAGACTCGACGTGTCGGTGCGCGACGGCTGATGCGCCTCGATCAGCGGCCGTCCCATCGCGTCGCCGGTGATGATCAGGATCTGCACCTTGTGCCGTTCGACGAGCTCCCACGTCCGCTCGGCGTCGAACTTCGATTCCAGCAGCACGGTGTTCCCGCTGAACAGCGCGGTGAACGTCGGCATCATCGCGGCCGCGTGGATCAACGGCGGCAACGCGAACCACAGGGTCGGCTCCCCCTGCGACCCGACCCGTGACTGCTGGTACTCGTCGTCGATCGCGTCACCGGTGTAGAAGTCGAGACCGCCCGCGAGGACGCGCCAGATCGCCTCGTGCGTCCACACCACACCCTTGGGACGTCCGGTGGTGCCGCCGGTGTACATGATGAACAGGTCTTCGGAGCTGCGTTCGCCGAAGTCCCGGTCGCCACTGCCGGACAGCGCCTCCTCGTACGGCACCGAGTCGCTGGGCACACCGGCGCCGCCGAGATCGTCCTCGACGACGACGGTATGCCGGATCCGCGGCAGCGAGGGCAGGACTTCCGCGATGCGCGGCGAGTAGATCCGATGGTGGACCACGGCGTCGAGTTCCGCGTTGCCGTAGACGTAGGCGAGTTCGTCGCTGGTGTAGCGGTAGTTGATGTTGACCGGGACCGCACGAATCTTGTACGCCGCGAGCAATGTCTCCATGGTCTCGATGGAGTTGTGCAGGTGCACGCCGATGTGCGAATCGACGGTCAGCCCGACTTCCAGGAAGTGGTGGGCCAGCCTGTTGGCGCGGTCCTCCAGTTCGCGGTAGGTGACGCGACGGGCGCCGCAGATCAGCGCCACCCGTTCCGGCATCGCGTCGACGGAATGCTCGAAGAGGTCCGCAAGGTTGTAGGCCACGGGGGGCGTCCTCTCTCAGACGACTGTGAGTGGTAGGGGTCTTCCTCGATCGGTGAACGCGAAGTCGGCTCCCGTGCTGAACCGGGTGAGCGCCACCTCGGGTGCCTCCTTCGCGGGCGGCTCACCGATAACGATCTCCACGGTCAGCGCCGCATCCGTCTCCTCGACCACCTGCACCGCGAAGCGCGGCGACACCCCGCGCACGAGCGCAGTCAACGGCCCGAGGTGCTCGGCGTCGATCATGGACGGCCACGCCCCGTCCTCCCCGGCTCCGCAGTCCCTGCCGAGGGTCAGCAGCATGCGGTCGCCGAGGGTGATGGTGACGTCCACGTACTGACGGGGATTGAACGCCGGATGCACGGCGAGGACGACAGCGAGGCCCTCGAGGTCAGCCGGCAGCCCGAGCGCGTTCCGGATCCGCTCCGACGTGAGGCCGGCGATGCCGGTGAGTTGCTTGCGGGCGATGTCGAGCGCGGATTCGGCATCGGAGCGGGCCCGCACCGCGAGCAGGAAACCGAGCGTCAGCAGGTGCTGCTGCACGCACACCTCCTCCGCCATCCGAGTCAGAGCCGAATGGGAGAAGTCCGGGAACCGCAGGTCGTCGAGGAGCGCGCCCGCGTAGTCGTGCTGCCCCGGCCCGCCGGTGTCGATCGGCGACAACTCGACCGTTGCCGCCCGCGACTTCCCCACCGTCACCAACCCTTCCGGAATCGGGGGTGGCACGTGGGCCTCGTCGATGGTGACCGTCCAGAGGCAGTGCGGTGTCCGGTCCGCAGGCCTGCGGGGCGGACGGTGCACGGGACGCACCTGCGCATGCGGGTTGGTCGCCAGTGCGGTGGCGTCGAACGTCGGGTCCTCGATGTCGTGGCACATCGCCGTGACGTACTCGTCGCCCATCGGTTCGACGTCCATCAACGCGCCGCAGTGATCCAGCCAGAACTCGCCGTGATCGTGATCGGTGACGCGGTACCGAAAGTCCATGAACTGGGGCGGCGCACCGATGTCGAGTTGCAGACCCTTGAAGATCGTCACGACGCCGTTGCCCTCGAATCCCAGCGCGCGTTGCATCCGCCGCGTGTAGAGGGGGCTCGACGCCATCCACTCCTCGATCGCGACCTGCGTCATGCCCTCGCGACCGAACGCCCCGATCAGGTGCGGCATACCGGAGCGGTCGATGAGATGACCGCACAGGAGCAATTCCGGCACGAGAATCGCGAGATCCTCGCGGGACAGATCGGCGAACGACGCCGGAACCTTCACCGTACTCACCACAGCGGAACCGGGGCCTTGCCGACCGGATACCACCCCGGCAGCCGACCGGACGTCGCGCGCTGGATCCGCGCGTTCATGCCGTCCGACATCGCGTTGTTCGTGATCATCTCGAGGAACAGGCTCGAGACGTTACCGAAGTCGAAGAAGTCACGCTGCCAAGACCATTGGAAGTTGCCGCCGTACCGGAACCAGCTGCCGCCGATTCCGGTGACCTGATAGTGCGTGCCGTCGTCGCGGGTGCGTTCGGACACCTGCTTCCAGAATCCGATGACGTCGCCGCTGCGATCGTCGATGACGAACTGCTGGTACGGGTACTGCCAGCCCTCGAGCCCGTCCATTTCCTGCCCGAGCGCCAGGTCGCGGATCTCGTCCCGGCCCACGGCCATGAAGTCGTCCTTCGGGCCGTAGTTCCATCCGTACGTGGCGTCCTCGGTGTACATCTCGGCGAGCGGCTTCCAGTCGCCGAGCGACTCGCAGCGCTTGTTCTCGTCCACCCAGCGCTGCACCATCTCATCGAGCTCCGCACGATCGAACTGCACCGCCGGGCCGATCCTTCGATCGAACTGTGTCATCGGGTATCTCCTTCGGAGTCGTTGTCCGCGAGGATCCGCAGGGCCTGGGTCGGGCAGAAGCGCACGGCGCTCTCGACTTCGGCGCGCAGGTTCTCGGGTGGGTCGGTGTCGAGGATCTCGACCTTGCCGTGCTTCGGGACGACGAAGACATCGGGTGCCTCCATCTCGCACACGGCATGACCCTGACACAGGTCGAGATCGGCTTCGACTTTCATCACGTGCTTCGCTTCCGGTACCTCACCGTGCACGGCTGCTGCAGCTGCACCACCATCTTGCTGTGATCGTTGCGGTACGTCTCGGAGGGTTGCGCCATCTCGAACTCCCAGTCCTGCAGGAGAATCGAGAAGATCGCCTTCAACTGCATCAGCGCGAACGCGGCCCCGACGCAGCGGTGCCTGCCTGCACCGAACGGAATCCACGTCCAGCGGTTGACGATGTCTTCCTGGTTGGGGTCGATGTAGCGCTCGGGATCGAACGTGTCCGGGTTCGGGAAATCCTCCGCGATCCGGTTGGAGATCGCGGGCGTGGCCGCCACGAGGTCGTTCTCGGCGATCCGGTAGCCGCCGACCTCGAACTCACCCCGCGCGACGCGCAGCAGGATGATCAGCGGCGGGTGCAACCGCAGCGTCTCCTTCAGCACCGCTTCGAGTTTCGGGATCTGCCTGAGCGCCCCGAAACTGATGTCGGAGCCGTCCGAATAGAGGTCGTCGAGTTCGGCGACCACCTGTTTGGCGTAGTCCGGGTGCCGCAGCAGCTCGATCAGGGTCCAGGCCGCGGTGCCGGACGTGGTGTGGTGCCCGGCGAACATCATCGAGATGAACATGCCGGTGATCTCGTCCGCCGTGAAGCGCTCGTTGCCGTCCTCGTCCTTGATCGAGACGAGCACGTCGAGCATGTCCCGATCCTCCTTGCCCTGAGGGGGGTTCTCGATGCGCCCGTTCATGATCTCCTGGACGAGGGCCACCAACTGCACCCTCGCCTCGTCCCGCCGGCGGAAGCTCTCGATCGGGGCGTAGGCGTCGACGTATGCGATGGGGTCGGTGCCCTGCTCGAGCTCGTGGTACAGGTGCGCGAACCGGCCGTCGAGCTGCTCCCGGAACTTCGTACCGATCAGGCAGGCCGAGGACGTGTAGATGGTCAGCTCCGCGAAGAATTCGAGGAGGTCGATCTCCCCCTCGTCGCCCCACTGCGCCACCATGCGGTCGACCTCGTGGGCGATCGTCGCGGCATGGCCCTTCATCTGCTCGCCGCGCAACGCCTGGTTGTGCAGCATCTCCTTGCGGCGCTCGGGGCTCGCGTCGAACACGACTCCCTCGCCGAAGATCGGCTTCATGAACGGGTAGGCGGCCTGCTGGTCGAGATCCTCGTCGGTGGAGCGGAAGAAGAATTCATTGGCCTCGGCGCCGGACAGCAGCACCACTTTCTTGTCGGCGAGCTGGAAGACACCGACGTTGCCGCACTCCTCCCGGACGCGGCGCATCAGCGCGATCGGGTCGGTGCGCAATTCTTCGAGATGTCCGTGCTCGTGCTCACCACCGGACACACGTTGCGGGGTAGCCAGGTTCATTCTCCATCCTTTCGCAGGGGCGCCTCGGGCTGCACTTCGATCAGCACCAGGTGTGCGCCGCGCGGCGCACTGACGGCGGCGACGACGGCGTCGGCGATCGCGGAGGCGCGCAGGAAGTACGAGTGCCGGGCGAATCCCCATTTCGCCCAGTCTTCGAGGACGGGTCCGATGACCTCCTCGGTGGTGTTCATCCCCATGGATGTCTGGGTGGGGCCCGGACGCACGACCGATGCCCGGACACCGGTGCCTTCCAGTTCCATTCGCATCTGCCGGCCCATCATCTCGACGCCGGCCTTCGCGGCGTTGTAGGCGCCCATCCGGGGCCGGGGGGTGTCGGCGCAATCGGATCCGATCAGGATGAAATCTCCGCGCCGGCGTTCGATCATGCCGGGAAGGAGGCGGTGCGCGAGACGCTGCGCACCGACCAGATGAACGTTGACCTGGCCCAGGAACTGGTCGGGGTCCATCTCGTGTGCGACGGAGAACTCCAGGTCACCTGCCCCCGACAAGGCGATCTCGGTGGGGCCGAGCGCTTTCTCCGCCGCGGTGACGAATTCGTCGACGGATGCGGTGTCGGTGACGTCGAGGTAGTGCGCGAACGCTTCTCCCCCGTTGCTGCGGATCTTCTCCGCGATCTCCTCGCATTCGGCCACCCGGCGGGCACCGAGCGCGATGGGGTGACCGGCCTCGGCCAGCGCATAGGCCGTCGCCGTGCCGATTCCCGAAGAGGCCCCGGCGACGACCGACGGGCGTCGCTGCGGGTTGGGCTCGAACCTAGGCATCGCGGACCTGCACTTTCATGGGGAGGGTGGCGAAACCGCGCACGTTGGTCGAGTGGACGCGCGCACTGTTCGCCTCGTCGATGTCGTAGTCGTCGATGCGGGAGACGAGTTCGGTGAGCGCGATTCGCGCTTCGAGCCTGGCCATGTGGGCGCCGAGGCAGAAGTGGGTGCCGCCGCCGAAGCTCGCGAGCTTGTTGGACGTGTCCCTGCCGATCCGGTATTCGTCGGCGTCCTCGAACACCGCCGAGTCGCGGTTCGCGGAGCCGATGAGGATCAGCACCTTGTCGCCGGCGGGAATCGTCCGGTCGTGGAAGTCCAGGTCGACGGACGCCGTCCGGGCGACCATCTGGCTGGACGTGTCGAAACGCAGGGTCTCCTCCACCCACTCCGGCACTCGACTCGCATCCTCGAAGACCTGCCTGGCCTCGCCCGGATAGCGGAAACCCCAGTACAGCGCGTTGCCGAGGAGTTTGGTGGTGGTCTCGTTGCCTGCCACCACCATCAGGAACATGAACGCGATGACCTCGTCGTCGGTGAGCCGGTCGCCGTCGATCTCAGCCTCGAGCAGTGCGGACGTGAGGTCCTCGGTCGGCTTTCTGCGGCGCTCCGCCAGCATGTCGGCGTAGTAGCCGACGAGGTAGAGCGACGCCTCCATCGCGGCGTGGGGCACGTCGAGAACGCCTTCCTCGCGGTGCACCACGAGGTCGGCGAGCCGGCGGAGTTCCACGCGGTCGGCCTCCGGCACCCCCATCAGTTCCGAGATCACGTCCATCGGGAGCTTGCCGGCGAACTCGGCGATCCAGTCGAACTCGCCCGCCGCGAGCGCCGGGTCGAGGTACTGCCGGGTCAGATCCAGGATCCGCCCCTCGAGTTCGTTCACCCGCCTCGGCGTGAAGCCGCGGGACACCAACTGCCGCATCCGCATGTGCCGCGGATCGTCCAGCGCGAGAAAGGACATCGTCTTGTGGGCGTGCGGTCCGTACGCCGCCGGGTCGAGCGACACCCCGTTCGCGCTCGACAGGCGCTGGTTGTCGCGGAACGCCGCGACGACGTCCTCGTGCCGGGACAACGCCCAGAAGTCGAGTTCCTCGTTGTAGTAGAGGGGTGCCTCTTCCCGCAGTCTTCGATACGTGACGTACGGATCTTCGTGGAAGCCATAGTCGTACGGATTGAACGTCACCGGATTGTGTGACACCCCGGGCATCGAGGCTGCGGTCATGGCATCTACTCCAGAATCAGCTTGGCGGAAGTTTCGAGTCGATCGGCGAATTGGGCATAGGACCCGTATCCCATTCCCGCGCGGACCAGGCCGCCGGCGTACAGCAGCTCCAGTGCCTCGAGGACGTCGGGATCGTGGCCGTCGCCCAGTGCGGTGGCGAGCCGGTCGCGGATCTCCAGCCCGATGCGGGCGCGGAGGTGCTCCACGTCGGGGTCGCGGCCGAGCAGCGCGTTGGTGACGGCTCCGGCGAGTTCGGGTTCGTCCGCCACCAGGAGAGCGATGTGACGGAGCACGGCAACCACGCGTCCAGTGCGATCGAGTCCCTCGTCCACCGGCTGCGGCGAGGCGGCGAGACGCCGCCAGAAGACCTCGGCGACGAGGTGCTCCTTGGACGAGAAGTACGTGTAGGCCGTCGCGGGCGCGACCCCGGCGATGCCGGCCACCGAGCGAACGGTGAGTCCCGCGAATCCCTCTTCACGCAGTACTTCGACTGCCGCTTTGGTGAGGCGGTCGACGGTATCGGCCTGCTTCTCGGTCAGACGGCGGCGGGTGGACTCGAAATTCATACTACTGGACACGTGTCTGGACGCTACTACAGTTACCGGCGACTGGCAACGAAAATCGGACTCTCACACCGGACTGCGCGGGTGAATTCGCACGGGCATCGTCTTGATGCCGCTGATGAAATTCGACCGCAGCCGGGCGACCGGGCCAGTAGGTTCCACCCGGTCGATCCGCGCGGCGAGAGTCTCGAACAGGATCTTCAATTCGAGCCGCGCCAGGTGGGCGCCGAGGCAGAAGTGCACCCCGCTACCGCCGAACGCGATCTGCGGGTTGGGGCTCCGGCCGATGTCGAACCGGTACGGCTCGTCGAAGACGTCCTCGTCCCGGTTGGCGCTCGGGTAGTAGATCACCACCTTGTCGCCGGCCCTGACCAACTGATCGCCGATGTAGGCGTCCCGGGTGGCGGTTCGCCGGAAGTCCATCACCGGGGTCACCCACCGCAGGATCTCCTCCACCGCACTCGCAGCCAGTTCCGGCTCGGACTGCAGTCGTCGCCACTGATCGGGATGATCGATGAAGGCCTGCATCCCACCGGCGGTCGCGTTGCGCGTCGTTTCGTTCCCCGCCACCACGAGCAGGACGAAGAACATGTTGAATTCCATCTCGGTGAGCGTGTCGCCGTTCCCGTCCGGCTGCACGAGCCTGGTGACGATGTCGTCGCGGGGCTCGATGCGGCGTTGCGCTGCAAGCTCGTTGGCGTACAGGAAGATCTCCGCCGCGGCCATCTCACCGTCGGCCTGGGTGGTGCCGTACTCGGGGTCGTCGAAGCCGATCATCCGGTTGGACCAGTCGTAGAGCCTGTCGACGTCCCCGGCAGGCGCACCCAGCAGCGCCGCGATGACCTCGAGCGGCAACGGCGCTGCCGCCTCGGGAACGAAGTCGACGTCGCGTGCGTCGAGAAGCCGATCGACGATCCGCGCACAGATGTCGCGGATGTGCCCCTCGAGCACTTTGACCGTGCGCGGGGTGAATCCGCGGCTGACGAGCTGCCGGAGCCGGGTGTGGTCGGGAGGGTCGAGGTTGACGAGCATGGCGGCCTGCTTCGCGCGGGTCTGCTCGTCGAAATCGTCGATCTGGGTGGTGCCCACCGCCGACGAGAACGTCGCGCTGTCGCGGGACACGGCGACGACGTCGGCATGCTTGGTCACCGCCCAGAACCCGGTGCCGTTCTCCTCGGGCTGCCAATAGACGGGTTCGCTCGCCCGCAGATGGTCGAAGAACGCGTAGGGGACCCCTTCCGCGTAGACGTCGGGGGATTTGAGATCAATCCGAGACGCGGTCATACACTGCTCCTCGATCGATAAACGAATGGGATGCGTCTTAAACTACACACTTTCATTTATAATGGAAGCCCTTATGCTGGACCCATGATGAAAGGGCAAAACGGACCGATCCGACGTCGCACACTCACGCGAGACAAGGTCGTGGATGCCGCGATCGAGATCATCGACGAACTCGGCTGGGAGCCACTGTCGATGACGAGTCTCTCCGCCCGGCTGAACGTCGTCACCGCGTCGCTCTACAACCACGTCCGCAACCTCGACGACATCCGCGGTGCCGTCCAGGTGCGCACCATGGCGGAACTCGGTGCCCACCTGCGCGAGATCGCCATGGGCCGAAGCGGTCCGGACGGCCTTCGTGCGCTCGTCGACGCGCACCGCGTCTGGGCGACCGAGCATCCGCATCGGTATCAGACGCTGACCACCAGCCCGGTGGACCGGGACGCCTTCATCACCGCGGCACTGGACGCGAACACAGCGCTGCGCACGATGCTGGCGTCGTGCGGACTGCCGCCCGAGGACACCCTCGACGCGGCAGTGAGCATCTTCGCCGCGATGCACGGCTTCGTGATGCTGGTGAACACCGACTTCCTCGGCGACGAACTGGACCTGGACTCGATCTACGAATCGGTGCTGCGCGGAGCACTGTCCAGCGTCGGGTGGCCGGAGCGAACGCACACCCCGTCCTGAAAGGGCCACCACCCCTCCTGCTGCCGTTCTCAGGCCCAGGCGTCAGAAGGGTTCGGCCGCCACGTCGAGATCGCCCAGATCACCACCACGTCGAGCGCGATGATGAGCACCGACCACCACGGGTAGTGCGGCAGCCACAGGAAATTGGCCACGATCGAGATCGCGGCGATCACGATCGCCGACACCCGGGCCCACGCGGCGCCGGTGAACAACGCGAGGCCGGTCACCGCGACCAACGCACCCAGCACGAGATGGATCCAGCCCCACACCGTGAAGTCGAACTTGTAGAGGTACTCCACCCCCACCACGAACTCCTCGTTCTCATAGACCGCGGCGAGCCCTTGGAAGAACTGCAGGAGTCCGACGGTGACCATGATGACCGCTGCACCCATCGCGGTCCCCGCCGCGACGCCCTGTTTGACCGACGAACTTTCGGACATGACGCCCCTTCCTCGCCGCAACCCACTGCCGGGTGAATTCATTGTCCGCCGATTCGGTGTGCGTTCGCGTCGGAACCGCGGGGTTTCCCACCCACCTGGAATCGGATTGCTCCGGCCGAGGAGGCCACCCGACACAGCCTGCGAGACCGTTCGGTTGCCGCGAATCCCTCGCGCGCCCCGGCCGCTTCGCTCGGTCCACAACTGCGCACCGAAAGTAAACGAACCGAATCGAGGCGATGTTCGCCGATCCCGACAACCCCGGCTCGGACGGCACCGACTCGGAGTCGTCGCCCACCTGAACTCGCCACGCATGCTCATCCTCGGTACTGCGAGGAAACCGGGCGAGCTCATCACTCGAATTCGGGGGCCCGCCCACCGCCCCACAACTGCTCTGTGAGGTCCTGGAAGCACACGAACGTGACGGGGTCATCCTTCCTGCGCAACACCGACCTGCTCACCGCCGCACGCACAACGAAACCTTCGCGATGGGCGAGTTCGATTACCTTTCCCGCAAAGTCCCGCAGCAACGCCACCGATGCGGGGCCGCCCGACGACGACGCCGGAACGACCACGTCCGCGACCGAGCACCCGGCGAACCAGTGCTCGGGGTACCCCAGCATCCGCTCGAGCGCCGGGTTGGCATGCACAATCACCCCCTCTTCATCGACAGCGAGGGCGGGAACCGGAAGCCGCTCGAGCAACCTCAGTGCCGGAAGCTGCTCCAAATAACCCAGCGCGGTGTTCGGGTCCGACCGTCGCCTGTCCCTACCCGGCCCTGCCGACGCCCACCTCCGTCTCCCCCAGCGGACCAACACATCGAACCGTGCCAGACCGAACAGTGGAGGCAACGTCGATCGTCGGCCAGATCGTCGAATTATCGTTGCCCGCGATCGTCCGTCACCAGCACATTCACCAGGAGGACACTGTCGAACAATTTTGGTGCAAAACAACATACATTCTCTCCGTGCGTAATTCCGATACAAAGCGCTCGGCTATCCGCGGGCCTCTGCGTCAGCTTCATTGGGCCGCTTTCGCCCAGGCACAAGTCGATTCCACGAGCCGCTATCCGCCGCCAGAGCGACGTGATTACCGAGAGTCGTTGCGCTCGTCTTATTTTCGACCTTGATCCGTACGCGGCGTCGCCCGCCGTGTGCGGCGGGACGACTTCACTCGCCCGTGTGGGACGCGGGTTCTGCCGATGTAGGCGTCGAGTTCCCGCGGCGTGATGCATTTCATAGTAGCGGCACGGAATCCGAAAGACTTATCCCTACGGGACGTAGGCCTGATCTTTCCGGGACACGCCGCCGGCCGCCTACGACGAAGTCTCGGCCCCTGTGATGCCGGACAATTCAATCACCGCTCACCGTGAGCGGAACCCACCAACTTCGCGAGCTCGTCGAGCGACCACGGCGGCTCGGTCTCGTGGTCGCGGTAGGCCAGCACAGTCGGAGCCGGCCGGTCGAATCTGCCGACGAAGCACCCTGATCCGGCGAAGATCCCGCCGGTGATGCCGGCGGCGAGGTCGCTGGCCAGGAACGCGTACAGCTGGGCGACGTAGTCGGCGGGTGCCGGATGCAGCGAGCCGTAGCGCGTTGCGTCGTCGAGCATCCCCCGCCTGTGCAGTTCCTCGATGTGCTGCTCGTACTCCGCTCCCACGGACAGGCGGGTCTTGGCACCGGGGCACACGACGTTGGCGCGGACGCCGGATCCGGCCAGTTCGGCCGCGATGGCGAGGGTCAGACTGTTGACCGCTCCCTTGCCGGCGGGATATCCGGTTCCGCCGTAGTCACCGAGGAACGCGAACGAACTCGTGTTCACGATCGCTCCGCGCCCCCGTTCCGCCATCAGGGGCGCCGCGGCCCGGCATGTGCGGAACGTCGCCGTCAGGTGCGCATCGACGAGTTCGCGCCACTGCTCGTCGGTGACGGTGAGGATGGACGACCCGGCGGGCTCCGCGACGCCGGCGCAGTTGATCAGCACATCCACCTGGCCGAACGCACATTCCGCGGCGTCGACCAGCGCCTCCGCGACGCCGTGGGCGGCGGCCGATCCAGCCACCGCGATCGCCCGGCCACCACCGAGCACGATCTCGTCGGCAACCTTCTCCGCCGCGTCCGGATCACGGCCGTTGACCACCACGCCGGCTCCCTCCGCCGCGAGCGCGTGCGCGACGGCCCTGCCGATCCCCCGGCTCGAGCCGGTGACGACGGCGCCTCGCCCGTCCAGCCGTCTCACGTCGCGTGAATTCATCGCACCTCCGTCGAACTCGTCATTGCGGCATCCAGTTGTTCAAACTATAGTCCAGACACATGTCCAGTTTTCGGAGATCGCTGTGACACTCACCCGATTCGGAAGCGAAAATCCATGACTCTGCGCCCCACCGACAGCTCTGCTCTCCTGATCGACGGCAAACTGATTCCCGGTTCCGGCGGCACGTTCGAGGTGATCAACCCGGCCACCGAGGAGGTGCTCGGGAGAGCCGCCGACGCCACCGCGTCCGACATGGACGCCGCGATCGCCGCGGCCCGGCGGGCCTTCGACGACACCACGTGGTCCCGCGACCACGCCTTCCGCACCCGCTGCCTGCGGCAGCTGCGCGACGTGCTGCAGTCCCACATCGAGGAACTGCGCGACATCACCATCGCCGAAGTCGGCGCCCCGGCCTTCCTCACCAGCGGACCGCAACTCGAAGGCCCGGTCGCCGACCTCGGGTATTTCGCGGACCTCGCCGAAAGCTATTCCTGGGAACAGGATCTGGGCATCGCCGAGCCGATGGGCATCAAGACCCGCCGACGCGTTCTCAAGGAGGCCGTCGGCGTCGTCGGGGCAATCACGCCGTGGAACTTCCCGCACCAGATCAACTTCGCCAAGATCGGCCCCGCACTCGCGGCCGGAAACACGGTGGTCCTCAAGCCCGCGCCCGACACTCCCTGGTGCGCCGCCCTCGTCGGGCACCTGATCGCCGAGGAGACCGACCTCCCGGCCGGCGTGGTCAACATCGTCACGTCGAGCGACCACTCCCTCGGCGCTCAGCTCTCCACCGACCCCCGCGTCGACCTCGTGTCGTTCACCGGTTCGACCGCCACGGGCAAGGCCGTCATGGCGGCGGCGTCCGAGTCGCTGAAGAAGGTGTTCCTCGAACTCGGCGGCAAATCGGCGTTCATCGTGCTCGACGACGCCGACCTCGCGGGTGCGTGCGGGGTCGCCGCGTTCACGGTGTCCACTCACGCGGGGCAGGGCTGCGCCATCACCACCCGGCTGCTCGTTCCCCGCGACAGGTACGACGAGGCGGTCGAGGCCACGGCCCGGACCCTCGGCGGATTGCACGCGGGCGATCCCGCGAAACCCGGCACCATCTGCGGTCCCCTCATCTCCGCACGGCAACGCGCCCGCGTCGAGGACTACCTGCGGCTTGCGCGGGAGGAAGGCGGCACGATCGTGGTCGGTGGTGGCCGACCGGCCGATCGGGACCGTGGATTCTTCGTCGAACCCACCCTGATCGCCGGCCTCGACAACACCGCCCGGGTGGCTCGGGAAGAGATCTTCGGACCCGTGCTGGTGATCATTCCCCACGACGGCGACGAGGACGCGATCAGCATCGCGAACGACTCGCCGTACGGGCTGTCCGGGTCGGTGTGGGGCACAGACCCCGCACGCGTGAAGCGAGTAGTCGACGGCGTGCGCACCGGAACGCTCAGCGTCAACGGTGGCGTCTGGTATTCCGCCGACGCCCCGTTCGGCGGTTACAAGCAGTCCGGAATCGGCCGCGAGATGGGCGTGGCCGGATTCGAGGAATACCTGGAAACCAAGCTGGTCGCGGAACCGGCCCAATAGTACGCCGGCGAGCCGGCCCGACAACACAGGAGTCAATCGATATGGGACGTTTCGACGGGAAGACCGTCATCGTCACCGGCGCCGCACAGGGCATCGGCGAGGGCTACGCGCGTGCCCTCGCCCGCGAGGGCGCGAACGTGGTGGTGGCCGATCTCAATGCGGAGCTCGGTGAGACCGTGGCCAAGCAGATCAGCGCGGACGGCGGGACTGCGGTGTTCAAGGACGTCGACGTCGCCGACGAGGATTCGGCGAAGCAACTCGCCGAGTTCACGGTCGAGAAGTTCGGCGGCATCGACCATCTCGTGAACAACGCCGCGATCTACGGCGGTATGAAGCTCGATCTCCTCATCACCGTGCCGTGGGACTACTACAAGAAGTTCATGGCCGTGAACTTCGACGGCGCCCTCAACGTGACCCGGGCCGTGTGGCCGCACATGAACAGCGGCGGTGGCGGCTCCATCGTCAACCAGTCGTCCACGGCCGCCTGGCTGTACTCCGGCTTCTACGGCCTCGCGAAGGTCGGGATCAACGGCCTCACCCAGCAACTCGCCCACGAGGTGGGCGGCATGAACATCCGGGTCAACGCCATCGCGCCCGGACCGATCGACACCGAAGCCACCCGCACCGTCACGCCGGGAAATATGGTGGCAGACATGGTCGAGACGTTGCCGCTGAAGCGGATGGGCACCCCCGACGACCTCGTCGGCGCCTGCCTGTTCCTGCTCTCCGACGAGGCGAGCTGGATCACCGGGCAGATCTTCAACGTCGACGGCGGACAGATCTTCCGGTCATGACCACGACCGAGCAGGTATCCGTCGGCTACATCGGCCTCGGCAACATGGGTGCGCCCATGGCGAAGCGGCTGCTGGACCGGCCGGGAGGGCTCATCGTGTGCGACACCCGGCCGGAGGCGCTGGAGCCGTTCGGCAAGGCGGGCGCGAAGGTGACGTCGAGTCCGCGGGAGGTGGCGGAGAACGCGGACGTCATCTCGGTGACCGTGCTGAACGACGAGCAGGTCCGCGCGGTCGTCACGCAGCTCCTCGACACCGCGCGGCCGGGCACCGTCGTGGCGGTGCACTCCACCATCAGCGACGTCACCGCCGTCGAACTCGCCGACCGCTGCCGTGCGCACGGCGTCGACCTGATCGACGCGCCCGTCAGCGGCGGCGCACCCGGTGCGCACAAGGGGAAGCTCGCCGTCATGGTCGGGGCGAGCGACGACGCGTTCGAGAAAGTGCGGGAGCCGTTCGGGCACTGGGCCGAACTCGTCGTACACGCCGGAGACGTGGGCGCGGGAACGCGGATGAAGCTGGCCCGCAACCTGCTTCACTTCGTCTCGTTCACGGCCGCCGCCGAGGCGCAGCGGCTCGCCGAGGCCGCCGGTCTCGACATCACCGAACTCGGAAAGGTCGTCCGGCACACCGACGCGATCACCGGTGGCGCCGGAGCGATCATGCTCCGCGACACCACCGACGCTCTCGACGAGACCGACAACTGGTACCCGATCATGACCCATGTCCGGGACCTCGGGGAGAAGGACCTGTCGCTGGCGATCGGGCTCGGCGAACGACTCGACGTCGCGCTGCCGCTCGCCCGACTCGCGCTCACGGGCCTGGGTCCTGGACTCGGCGTCGACAGCACCGTCGACAAGAAGGAGCAACCATGACCGACGACACCCGCACCCGTGGCCTGGCCATGATGGAGAAGGTCTACGGATTCGAGATGCAGGACGGGCCCGGCGCGCATTTCGCCGTCACCGCCGACCACCTGTTCGCCGACATCTGGTCGCGGCCCGGGCTGAGCATCCGCGACCGCCGGCTTCTCCTCCTCGGTGCGCTCACCGCACAGGGGCTCGTCGACGTGGCCGAGATCCAGGTGGGGGCGGCCCTGCACAACGAGGAACTGGACGAGGACCAACTCCGGGAGATCGCGCTGTTCCTGTGCCACTACGTGGGCTGGCCGTTGGGGACGAAACTCGACTCGATGATCGGCGGGGTGCTACACAAGCGGAAGAAAGCGGCCAGAGCGGCCGCCCCGGACGCAGAGGCCACATGAGCACCGAACACCTGACGCCAGAGCTTCTCCGACTCGCCGACTCCACCCCCGGCTTCATGCCGGAAGACGAGGGGACGGCCCTGCACGACGCCGCGATGCAGTACCTGACCCCCGGCGGGGTGGGCGTCGAGATCGGCACGTACTGCGGTCGTTCGACGATCTATCTCGGGGCGGCGGCGAAGGCGCGGGGCGCCCGCATCGTCACCATCGATCACCATCACGGTTCCGAGGAGCATCAGCCCGGCTGGGAGTACCACGAACCGGCGTTCGTCGACCCGCACACCGGCCTGCTCGACACGGTCGGCCGGTTCCGGCACACGATGGCCGACTCCGGACTCGAGGAGTACGTCGTGGGTGTGCTGGGCCGGTCGTCGACGGTGGCGACGTTCTGGCGCACTCCCGTGAACTTCGTCTTCATCGACGGCGGACACACGTCGGAGGCGGCGTCGGCGGATCTCGAGGGGTGGGCGCCGTGGGTGAACGTCGGCGGCGCCCTGGTGATCCACGACGTGTTCCCGGACCCCGCGGACGGCGGACGACCACCGTTCGAGATCTACGAACGGGCTTTGGGGACAGGGCAATTCAAGGAGACGTCCGTCACCGGGTCGCTGCGTGTTCTCGAGCGGGTGGGCGGTCAGACGGGCGAACCGCTGGCGTGACAATAGTCGCCACAGCGGTCGAGGCCGATCGGTAGTCCCACGGGCAGCGCCGCGTCCCGGAAGATTCCGTGTCCGGGCGTGGTGCGGGACAGCGCGTCCGCGGCGAGGATCATCGCCCCGCCCGTCCACGTGGTCTGCTCGACCGGCCACCGCTTGCCGTCGCTGTAGACGAGCCCCGTCCAGTACGAGCCGTCCGGATCCCGCAGGTGCTGCATGGCGGCGAACTGTGCGAGCGCGCGAGTGTGTTCCCCCATCGCGTCGAGAGCCAGCACCAGTTCGCACGTCTCGGCGCCGGTCACCCACGGCCGGTGGTCCACGCAGCGGATACCGAGTCCCTCGACCACGAAGTCGTCCCACCGCGACGCGATGCGGTCCGACGCGACCTCACCGCGGACGGCGCCCCCGAGGATCGGGTAGTACCAGTCCATGGAGTACTCGTCCTTGATCGCGAACGCCTCCGGGTGCTGCCTGATCGCGTGGCCCAGCGTGTATTTCGCGAACTCCCATTCCGGTTGCGGGTCGTCGACCAGCCGGGCGAGGAGCAGCCCGCAGTGCAGGCTGTGATGGATGCTGGAGTTCCCGGTCAGCAGCGCCTCGGGGCAGTCCTGACCGTTCTCGCCGCGGGCCCACCAGATTTCTCCGCTCGACGACTGCATGTCGACGACGAAATCGAGACCACCCTGCACGGACGGCCACAGGGTGTCGACGAAATCCCGGTCACCGGTGATCAGGTAGTGGTGCCACACCCCCACCGCGAGGTAGGCGCAGAAGTTGCTGTCGGAATCGTGATTCTCCACGGCCCCGTCGCGGAACTTCATCGGCCACGAACCGTCCGGGCGTTGCGTCCGCCGCGACCACTCGTACGCGCCCACCGCCTCGTCGATCAGGCCGGCGGCAGTGAGGGCCATGGCGGATTCGACGTGATCCCACGGGTCGGTGTGCCCACCGGGAAACCACGGCAGCGCCCCCGACGACTCCTGCGCTGCCGCGATCGACCGTGCTGTCTGCCTGACCTGGCTCTCCGACAACACGTTCGGTACCGACGGGACGCCGGCGGCTCTCACCGCGGCGCCTTCACCACGCTCGGTTCCCTCGGCTTCTCGAGGTAGAACACGACGCTCTTGCCGACCACGGGGTTGAGGACCTTCTCGGCGGTGCGCGTGAGCCAGGGGGCTTTCATCATGTCCCACACCAGAACCTGGTGGTAGGCCTTCGCGAGGGGGTTGTCGTTGTTCTCCACCCCGACCGCGCACTTGAGCCACCAGTACGGCGAATGCAGGGCGTGGGCGTGATCCCGGCCCCGGACCTGCAGGCCGGCGGCCGTCAGCTTCTCCGCCAGCTCGTCGGCGCGGTAGATGCGGACGTGGCCACCCTCCACCTCGTGGTACGCGTCGGACAGCGCCCAGCAGATCTTCTCCGGAAGCCACCGCGGAACCGTCACCGCCGCAACACCACCCGGCTTGAGGATGCGGGTCAGCTCGGCGATGGCGCGGCCGTCGCGGGGCACGTGTTCGAGGACCTCGGAGATGAGGACGACGTCGAACGTCGCATCCTCGTACGGCAGGTTCAGCGCGTCGCCGACCTCGACGCGGGCGGAGGCACCCGCCGGGACCTCACCGACCTCGGCCATCGCCACGAACATCTTCTCGACGTCCGCGAGTTCGTCGGCGTTCTGGTCGAAGGCGATGACGTCGGCGCCGCGTCGATACAGCTCGAACGAGTGCCGTCCGGCGCCCGCCCCGATGTCGATCACCTTGTCGCCGGGCTTCACACCCAGCCGGTCGAAGTCCACGGTCAGCACGGTCGGCCTCCTTCACGGGTCTGCGCTATCGCTTCGGCATACGTCTGCGCGGTTCTCGCCGCCACGGCGGCCCAGCTGTAGCGCTCGAGCACACGTCGGCGGCCACCGTCGCCGAGCCGGGCCCGGCGCTGCGGATCGTCGAGCAACGCGCCCAGCACGTCCGCGAGTTCCTGTGGGTCGCCGGGCGTCACCAGCACACACGCCTCCTCGTCCGTTCCCACCACCTCGGGAATGGCGCCGGCGCGGCTCGCCACCAGCGGGGTGCCACACGCCATCGCCTCGACGGCGGGCAGCGAGAAGCCCTCGTACAGCGACGGGACGCACGCGACGTCGGCCGATGCCAGCAGCGACGCCAGTTCGGCGTCGTCGATACCCGACACCGTCCGGACGACGTCGCCGATGGCCAGCTCCTCGATGAGCTTCTCCGTCACTCCCCCGGGTGCGAGTTTGGTGACCAGCACCAGTTCGACGGCCCGCTCCGTGTGCACCTTCGCGACCGCCTCGAGGAGTGTCGACACCCCCTTGAGGGGCATGTCGGCGCTGGCGACGCACACGACGCGGCCCGGAACCCGGGCGGCGGCCGGGGGCCGGAAAACCTCGGTGTCCACGCCCAGTGGGATGGTCTGCAGGTTGTCGGCGGGAACGTCGAAGGCCGCGCTGATGTCGTCGGCGGAGGACTGCGACACCGTCAGCAGCGCGGGGATGGCACGCGCCACCCGCTTCTGCATGCGCAGGAAGCCGTACCAGCGCCGGACCGTCACCTGGCGCCACCATTTCGCCGACGCCAGGTCCAGTTCGCGGTCGCGGGTGATCGGGTGGTGGATGGTCGCGACGACCGGAAGTCCGGCCTTCTGGAGCTGCAGCAGCCCGTAGCCGAGGCACTGGTTGTCGTGCACCACGTCGAACTCGTCGGCGCGCTCCTTCAGCAGTCGCGCCGCGCGGAGGCTGAACGTGAGCGGCTCCGGGAAACCGGCCGTCCACATCGTCGCGACCTCCAGCACGTCGACGGCGTCGCGGAACTCGCGTGGGTGCGGCGTTCTGAACGGATCCGGCTCGCGATACAGGTCGAGGCTGGGGACCTTCGTCAACGTCACCCGCGGGTCGACGTCCGGGTACGGCTGCCCCGAGAACACCTCGACCTGATGACCGAGTTCGACCAGCTCACGGCTGAGATGGCGAACGTACACACCCTGCCCACCACAGTGGGGCTTACTTCGATACGACAAGAGTGCGATGCGCACGGACTTCGGCCTCTCCTCGAGCAGTTGGCTAGCAATACTAGAACACGTTCTTACTCGAGTGTGCCCTCATCCCATCCAACCGCACTCACTCACCTCACCGCGGTCGACTCGCGCAATCCCTCGAGTTTTCCGGACAGGCGCCCCAGGTACGCCAGGACGTCCTCCTCGCTCCGGTCGGGCAGTCCGTACACGACCTCGGTGACACCGAGGCCCTTCCACCGCCGCAACTTGTCCACGTCCGGCTTGCCGTCGAGCACGACGATCCGCGGTTCGCCGTCCCGGCCGGCTTCACGCCACATCCGTCGAAGCGTTACGACGCGGTCGTCGATGTCCTGCTCGATCGGAGTAGTCATCCACCCGTCGGCCGATTTCACGATCCACCGGAAATTCTTGTCGTTACCGGCGGCGCCGACGATCACCGGAGGCACCCGGGCCGGCTTGGGCCACGCCCAGCTCGGACCGAAGTTCACGAACTCGCCGTCGTAGGACGCCTCGTCCTGCGTCCACAGCGCACGCATGGCCTCGAGGTACTCGCGCAGCATCGTCCGGCGCCGTGCCGGCGGAACGTTGTGATCGGTGAGTTCGTCGAGATTCCAGCCGTACCCCACGCCGAGGGTGACCCGTCCGCCGCTGAGGTGGTCGAGGGAGGCGATCGTCTTGGCCAGCGTGATCGCGTCGTGCTCCACCGGTAGCGCGACCGACGTCCCGAGTTCGATCCGCTCCGTGACCGCCGACGCCGAGGCCAGCGCCACCCACGGGTCGAGGGTGCGCATGTAGCGGTCGTCGGGCAGCGACCCGTCACCCGTCTGAGGATGCGCCGCATCGCGTTTCACCGGAATGTGCGTGTGCTCGGGCACGTAGAACGAGTCGAATCCGTTGGCCTCTGCACCCCTCGCGGCCGTGGCCGGCCCGATCCCGCGGTCACTCGTAAACAACGTAATGCCGAATTTCACGAATTCTCCTTGGCCGAGAGCCTTTTCCTTCTTGCACACTAACTTCTGGACACCTGTTTATCAATGTGTCCAAACAACTCTCCAGTTCCCCGAGCAGCCGGACGAACGGGACGCTCGTTCGATCTGAGGCAACGGGCGTCCCGTTCGTCCGGTGCAGGTGAGTGGCAATGCGTGCCCCAGCACACTTCGCCACTCACCTGCTCAGGCGCCGTACACCGGGAGCGGGGTTTCGGCCTTGGCGAGAAGGTCGGCGACGACGGGTCCGATCTCCTTCGGTTCCCAGCGCGCACCCTTGTCCTGGGTGGGACCGTGCCGCCAGCCCTCGGCGACGGTGATCTTGCCTCCCTCCACCTCGAACACGCGTCCGGTGACGTCCTTCGACTCCGTGCTGCCCAGCCACACGACGAGCGGGGAGATGTTCTCCGGCGCCATCGCGTCGAACCCCTCCTCGGGCGCGGCCATCGCCTCCGCCATCGCGCCGCCCGCGCCGACCGTCATCCGGGTGCGTGCGGCCGGGGCGATCGCGTTGACGGTGACGCCGTAGTTGTTCAATTCCGCGGCCGCCTGGATGGTCATCTCCGCGATCCCCGCCTTCGCGGCGGCGTAATTGCCCTGCCCGATCGAACCCTGCAGTCCGGCACCGGAACTGGTGTTGACGATCCGGGCGTCGACCGGGTTGCCCGCCTTCGCCTCGGCCCGCCAGTACGCGGCGGCGTGGCGCAGCGTCGCGAAATGCCCCTTCAAATGGACGCGCACGACGGCGTCCCACTCCTGCTCGCTCATCCCGACGAGCATGCGGTCGCGCAGGAACCCGGCATTGTTCACCAGCACGTCCAGGCGTCCGTACGCGTCGATGGCGGTGTTGATCAGATTCTCGGCGCCTGCCCAGTCCGCGACGTCGTCGCCGTTCACGACGGCCTCGCCGCCCGCGGCGACGATCTCCGCGACCACCTGTTCGGCGGGACTCTCCCCGGTGGCGGAACCGTCGATGCCGGCTCCGATGTCGTTGACCACGACCTTCGCGCCCTCGGCGGCGAACGCCAGCGCGTGGGCGCGTCCGATTCCGCGTCCGGCGCCCGTCACGATGACGACGCGACCGTCGACCACTCCACTCATGCCTTCTCCTCTGTAGATGCTGTAGCTGCCGCCAGGAAGGCGGGACGTTCTCCGCCGCCGTGGACGGTCAGCGTCGAACCGCTGACGTACGCCGCCAGCGGTGAAGCCAGGAACACCGCACAGTTGCCGATGTCCTCCGGGCAGGCCATCCGGCCCAGCGGGACCGTGTCCCCGACCGCCGCGATCCCCGCCTCGTCGCCGTAGTGCAGATGCGCGAGTTCGGTACGGACCAGGCCGACGACCACCGAGTTGACCCGCACCTTGGGCGCCCACTCGACCGCGAGACTGCCGGTGAGACTGTCGACCCCGGCCTTCGCCGCACCGTACGCCGCGGTCCCGGGCGACGGTCGCGAGCCGCTGACGCTGGAGATGTTCACGATCGCGCCACCCGAATCCTGTCTCTGCATCACCGCATTCGCGACCTGCGACACCAGGAGCGGGGCGAGCAGATTCAGCTCGACGATCTTGGAGTGGAACTTCGGACTCGCATCCGCGGCGAGCGCGAACGGGGCGCCGCCGGCATTGTTGACCAGGACATCGAGCCGCCCGTGCCGTTCCACGATCCGATCGACGAGACCCTGCACCTGCTCCGGATCGCGGATGTCGCACGGCAGGAACTCGACGGCCCGGCCGTCCACCTCCACCGGCGCCTCCCCCGGTCGGCGGGCGCAGGCCACCACCGTCGCGCCCGCCCGCAGGAAGGTGCGGCTGATGCCCGCGCCCACCCCGCGAACACCGCCGGTCACCAGCACGACACTTCCGGTCATGTTAGAACCTGTTTCCATCGTGCTACCCTACCAAGCAATTGCTTGGTGAGTGAAGTCGCGGCGTGGAGGAGAAAAGAAAATGGGGATCCGGACTGAAATTGAGACCGGGGGCATCACCACGGTCACCGTCGACTACCCGCCCGTGAACGCCATCCCGTCCCGGGGCTGGTTCGAGTTGGCCGACGCCGTACTCGACGCGGGGCGGAATCCGGACACCCACGTGGTGATCCTGAGAGCGGAGGGACGCGGGTTCAACGCCGGCGTCGACATCAAGGAAATGCAGGCCACCGACGGCTACGGCGCACTGGTCGACGCCAACCGGGGCTGCGCGGCCGCGTTCGCCGCCGTCTACGACTGCGCCGTGCCCGTGGTGGTCGCGGTCAACGGATTCTGCGTCGGCGGCGGCATCGGCCTGGTCGGGAACGCCGACGTGATCGTCGCCTCCGACGACGCCGTCTTCGGACTGCCCGAGGTCGACCGCGGCGCACTCGGCGCCGCCACCCACCTCGCCCGGCTCGTCCCCCAGCATATGATGCGCACGCTGTACTACACGGCGCAGAACGTCACCGCCCAGCAACTCCAGCACTTCGGATCGGTGTACGAGGTGGTGCCGCGCGAGAAACTCGACGACACCGCCCGCGACATCGCCGCCAAGATCGCAGCCAAGGACACCCGGGTCATCCGCTGCGCCAAGGAAGCCATCAACGGCATCGACCCCGTCGACGTGAAGACCAGTTACCGCCTCGAGCAGGGCTACACCTTCGAACTCAACCTGGCCGGCGTCTCGGACGAGCACCGCGACGAGTTCGTCGAAACCGGTAAGCCCCGCTCCCACTCGAACAACAGGAAAGGCTGACATCCATGGCGAGCAAGCGCGACAAGAGGATGTCGCTCGACGACGCGGTCGGAGAACTGCGCAGCGGAATGACCATCGGCATCGGCGGCTGGGGTTCGCGCCGCAAGCCGATGGCGCTGGTCCGGGCGCTGCTGCGCTCGGACGTCACCGACCTCACCGTCGTCACCTACGGCGGCCCCGACCTGGGGTTGCTGTGCTCGGCGGGCAAGGTCACCAAGGCGTACTACGGTTTCGTGTCCCTCGATTCGGCCCCGTTCTACGACCCGTGGTTCGCGAAGGCGCGCACCGCGGGTGAGATCGAGGTCCGCGAAATGGACGAGGGCATGGTCAAGTGCGGCCTCGAGGCCGCCGCCGCCCGGCTGCCGTTCCTGCCGATCCGTGCCGGGCTCGGCTCCGACGTCCGGGGATTCTGGGGCGACGAACTGCGCACCGTCACCTCCCCCTACCCGGACGCGTCCGGCAAGCCGGAGACGCTGATCGCGATGCCGGCCCTCAATCTCGATGCGGCACTGGTCCATCTGAACCTCGGCGACAAGCACGGCAACGCCGCCTACACCGGAGTCGACCCCTACTTCGACGACCTGTACTGCGCGGCCGCCGAGAAGCGGTTCGTCTCCGTCGAGCGGGTGGTGGAAACCGAGGAACTGGTGAAAACCGTTCCACTGCAGAACCTCATCCTCAACCGCATGATGGTCGACGGCGTGGTCGAGGCCCCGAACGGCGCCCACTTCACCCTCGCCGGCGACAGCTACGGCCGCGACGAGAAGTTCCAGCGCCACTACGCGGAATCGGCGAAGACCCCCGAAACGTGGCAGCAGTTCGTCGACACCTACCTGTCCGGCAGCGAGGACGACTACCAGGCCGCCGTGAAGAAATTTGCAGAGGAGCAGGCATGAGCGAGACGATCACCGAAGTCACCCGCGCCGAGTACTGCGCGATCGCGTGCGCCGACATCTTCTCCGGGGCAGGCGAGATCATGGCCAGCCCGATGGCGACCCTGCCCCTGATCGGCGCCCGGCTCGCGCGACTGACCACCGAACCCGACCTGCTGATCACCGACGGTGAAGCCCTGATCTTCGCGGACACCCCCGCCGTCGGCGCGAAGGCCCCGATCGAGGGCTGGATGCCGTTCCGGAAGGTGTTCGACGTCGTCGCCTCCGGCCGCCGGCACGTCGTGATGGGCGCCAACCAGATCGACCGGCACGGCAACCAGAACCTGTCGGCGTTCGGTCCGCTGCAGCAACCGACGCGGCAGATGTTCGGCGTCCGCGGCGCGCCCGGCAACACCATCAACCACCCCACCAGCTACTGGGTGGGCAAGCACACCTCGCGGGTGTTCTGCGACAAGGTCGACATCGTCTCGGGCGTCGGCTACGACCAGATCGACCCGGAAAACCCCGCATACCGCTTCCACCACCTGCACCGGGTGGTGAGCAACCTCGGGGTGTTCGACTTCGGCGGACCCGACCACACCTTCCGCGCGCTGTCGCTGCACCCCGGCGTCACCGCCGACCAGGTCGCCGAGAACACCTCGTTCGAGGTGGCAGGGCTCACCGACGCCGGCGTCACCCGCGAACCCACCGACGAGGAACTGCGGCTGATCCGCGAGGTCCTCGACCCCCGCAGCCTGCGCGACCGGGAGGTGTCGGTATGAGCACGCTCCGCACCGCGCTGACCGAGCTGGTCGGCGTCGAGCACCCGGTGGTCCAGACCGGGATGGGCTGGGTGGCCGGACCGCGGCTCGTCGCCGCCACCGCCAACGCCGGCGGTCTCGGCATCCTGGCATCGGCGACGATGACCTACACCGAACTCGAATCGGCGATCGCGAAGACGAAGACCCTCACCGACAAACCATTCGGGGTCAACATCCGCGCCGACGCCTCCGACGCCCCGCAACGCATCGACCTGCTCATCCGGGAGAACGTGCGCGTCGCGTCGTTCGCGCTGGCACCGAAGCAGGAACTGATCGCGAAGCTGAAAGCCGCCGGCGTGGTGGTCATCCCGTCGATCGGCGCCGCCAAACACGCAAAGAAGGTCGCCTCGTGGGGCGCCGACGCGGTGATCGTGCAGGGCGGCGAGGGCGGCGGGCACACCGGCCCCGTGGCCACCACACTGCTGCTGCCGTCGGTGCTCGACGCCGTCGACATCCCCGTCATCGCGGCGGGCGGCTTCTACGACGGACGCGGACTCGCCGCCGCCCTCGCCTACGGCGCCGCCGGCATCGCGATGGGCACCCGCTTCCTGCTCACCCAGGAATCGACGGTCCCCGACTCCGTCAAACAGCAATACCTCGCCCGGGGACTGCAGGACACCACCGTCTCCCGCAAGGTCGACGGCATGCCCCACCGGGTCCTCAACACCGACCTCGTCAACAGCCTCGAACACTCCGGCAACGTCCGCGGCCTCGTCGCGGCCGCCCGCAACGCGTCCAAGTTCAAGGCCATGACCGGCATGAAATGGTCGACCCTCGTCAAGGACGGCCTCGCCATGAAAAAGTCCAGCGACCGCACCTGGCAGCAGATCATCATGGCCGCCAACACCCCGATGCTGCTCAAGGCCGGGCTCGTCGAGGGCAACACCCACGCCGGCGTCCTCGCCTCCGGACAGGTCGTGGGACTGCTCGACGACCTGCCCACATGCAAGGACCTCATCGACGGCATAATCGCCGACGCGATCAAACGCATCGACGCACTCGGCGCCCTGCGCGCCTGAACCAACGGGACGCTCGTCCGATCTGACGCAACGAGCGTCCCGTTCGTCCGGCTAGGGGGTGGCAGCCTTCGCCGCGCTCAGCTGGATGACGCGGCCTTCGCCGCGCTCAGCTGGATGACGCGGCCTTCGCCGCGATGCGCGCCCGGACCTCCGGCCGTCGCAGCGGGGGCACCGTCTGCGGCGGCTGCTTCCGCGGCGGCAGTGCCGCGAGCAGCTTCGTGGTGGCCTCGGTGACGACGGCTACCGCCTCCTCGAAGGGCTCACGGTTGGCGTCCGACAGCTTCTGGATTCCGCTGACCTTCCGGACGTACTGACGCGCCGCCGCCTCGATCTCCTCCGCGGTGGCAGCCGGTTCGAGTCCGCGCAGCTCGGTGATGTTTCGGCACATGACTCGACGATAGCGCCGCACCGCCCTCGTCGCGGCTGCTCGGCGCTGGGCGAATGTACCTTTCGGCGCATCTGAGGCGCCGGAAGGTACATTCGCCCGTCGGGGTAGCGCGGCCTCAGCTGCGGGCGGGCTCCAGCGCGTCTTCGTCCGCGGGCACGGCGTCCGTCTCGACGTCCGGGAGCGGGGTGCGGGACCGCGCGGCCACGACTGCCGCGCCGAGCAGGACCAGCGCGATGAGGCACTGCGAGCTTCCGATCACCTCACGCACGGCCGCCTCCACCCAGCCGGACGACGAGGACTGCAGGACGAAGTTCGGGCCGATCAGGAAGATCAGGGTCGCGGCGCCGATCAGCGGACGCCAGCTGCGGTACTGCGGTGCGATCAGAATCGGAATCAACAGGATGCTGTATGCCCAGTGGTGCGTGACGGCGAACGGCGCGGCGAGCAGGGATGCCAGGGCCACGACCGACAGCGCGATCAGGTGCTCACCGGACCGGGTGAAGCGGTACGCCGACCACGCCGCGGCGGACACGATGACGGCTGCGCTGAGCACCCAGAGAATGCTGGCCAGGCGGCCCTCCGCCCCGAGCCGGGCGATGACGCCGGTGACGGCCTGGTTGCGGAAGAAGTCGGGTGCCCCCGCACGGCCGGTGGCGAAGAATTCGGTGGTCCAGAACCACACCGACGACTGCGGCAGCAGCCAGAAGCCGAGGCCGACGGTGACCAGGATCGTGGCGAGGGATCGTCCGATCGAGCGGAAGTCGCGGCGGACGAGCAGGACCAGCAGAAAGGCCGCCGGGGTGATCTTGACGGCCGCGGCGAGACCGATCGCGACTCCGCGGAACCGCTTCGGGATCACACCGGTGCAGTCGGCGACCACGAGCGCCATCAGAATGATGTTGATCTGACCGAAGTCGAAGTTCGAGCGCATCGGCTCGAGGAGAAGTACCGGGCCCATCGACAGCAGAGCGAGAAGTTCGGGGCGTGCGACGTCGAGCTTCGACAGCGCCACCTTGACCATCCACCACACGAGTCCGAGGTTGAGGGCGCACCACAGCGCCTGCAGGACCGCGGGGTCGATCTCCGCCATCGGCGCGAAGAGGATCGCCGCGAAGGGTGCGTAGATGAACCTGAACCCGGAACTGCTCGGGAAGTCCGCGGAGTAGAGCGGCAGGCCGCTGACGAAGGCGTAGCCGGCGTCGCGGAACACGGAGAGGTCCATCAGGTAGCCCGTCGCCGCATCGAACTCTCGGTAGGCCACCGCCCCCAAGGAGAGGACGCCCACGAGGAGCGCGACGGCGTGGAGACGATAAGCCCTGAACTGCGATTCACTCTGTAACAAGAATTTGTTCTTTCATGATCGGCGTCGTGGTCAACGATCCACCGTAGCGGGCCGTGACCCAATCGTGACAAAGGCGAGGTCGCGGCGTCCGAACCGCGCACTTCGTCATAGTTTATTTAGACTGATATATTTCGATCATGCCTGCGCGTACTCTCGACAATCCCCTCGTCCTGCCGGTGCTCGGCCTGCTCCTCGAATCGCCGATGCACCCGTACCAGGTGGAAGTCACGCTGCGCGAGCGCAGCGAGGAGGGCCAGTGGCCGCTCAATCGCGGCTCGCTGAACAATGTGGTCGCGGCCCTCGCCTCGGCGGGCTGGATCGAGGAACACGAACGTGCGCAACGGGAAGGTCGGCCCGCCCGCACCGTCTACGCCCTCACCGAGGCCGGGCACGCGGAACTCGTGAGCCGACTCGACCTCCAGATCCGCAGTGCCGCACGAGAGTTCTCCCCGTTCTTCGCGGCGATCAGCTACCTCGGCGCGCTGGGACGCGAGGGCGCCGTGGACGCGCTCACCGAACGCGCCGAACGACTTACCGCGAGAATCGAATCCGACCAGGCACGGCACACCCGAGCGCTCGACGACGGAGTGCCTGCGCTGTTCGTCGTCGAAGCGGACTACGCACTCCACGCGGCGCGGGGCGAACTCGCCTGGATCGCGTCGACGATCTCCGACATCCACTCGGGCCGCCTCACCTGGCCCGCACCGCAGACGAAGGACGTGCGGGCGTGAGCCTCCGGTTCGGTATCTACCCCGGTCAGCCGGTCCCGAACGTCCCTTCGAGCCGATTCCGGGACCCGGGGTGGACGAGACGCGCGGCACTGACGAGGCCTCGCGAGGACCACGTGCGGCGCCGGATCATCAGGCACGGTTCGGCGCGCTCGATGTGGAGGAGCCGGCATTCCTCGGGTGACGCGAGGATCGCTTCGACCACGTGCTCGCCCCTCGTCAGGGGAGCCTCCACGCTCAGATAGTGATTGGGCGTCTGCTGGGTGAAGTCCTGATCGAGATACCCGGGCGCCTCGGCGGGATTGACGAACCGGTCTTCGAGCTGGATCGGTGTGTCGTCCTCGTAGTGGATCATCAGGGAGTGGAACACCTTGCCGCGGATCGAATCCCGGATGAAGGCGTTCGCCGGGTCGGCGTCTTCCTCACGCACGTACACCACTTCGGTTCGATGGCGGTGTCCGCGTTGCTGGATCTCGTCCGCGATGTTCTTGACCTCGAACAGAGACGACGCCGTCTTCGTGGCCGCCACGAACGTCCCCACACCCATCAGGCGCACCACGAGACCCTCGGCGCTGAGTTCGCGCAGCGCGCGGTTGATGGTCATGCGGGAGAGGCCGAGAGCGCCGACGAGCTGATTCTCCGAGGGCAGCTGATCGCCCTCCTGCCAGCGGCCGGCGTTGATCTGCGACACGATCAACTGCTTGACGCGCTCGTACGCCGGGGCCGACTCCGTCCCCGGTCCGTTGTACAACGCAGCAAGCTCCGCGTCGACTACTGCGATCTCCACCACCACTGACACCCATCCCTCTGCAACACCGATGAACTTCCCGTGCAGTCGGCCGTTGCAGTCTATCGGCCGACTGCACGGGTAAGCCCTCATCGCGGTGCGCCCGGTGTCACCTCACCATGCTGCGGAGTTGCCTGGTCGCGACGGAGAGGGCCGCCAGGTCGTGCTCCCCCGACTCCGTGACGGCGTCGAGCGTGTGCCGGGCGCGCGCCAGCCGGGCCGCGTTGCGGTCCTCCCACTCCCCGATCTTCTGCTCCGCCGTGTCCACCACTTCACTGCCCGAGATCACGTCGAGGCACAGTGCCCGGACCGTGTCGTACAACTCGTCGCGCAACGACAACCGGGCCAGCGCGTTCCACCGGGTTCCCCGTCCCAGCTGCGAGACCCCCACCAGGAGGTGCACCAACCCGAGGCACTCCCCGAGCCGGTAGTACACCTCGGCCACTTCGCGGGGATCGCGTTGGGTGATGTCGGCGATCTCGACGATGTCCAGCAACGCGAACCGGTCCAGGAGCAGTTGCACCCGCCCGGCCAGGTCCGCGGGGACACCACGGGCCACCAGCGCGGCCGTGCGACTCCGGAGGTTCTCCGCGTCCTCACCGCAGAGCCAGCCCGCGACGCGCGGTGTCAGGTCCGCGACGCGGTCACGGAATCGGGCGATCTCCGCCCCGACCGCGAGCGGCTGGGGCCTGCGGGTCAGCATCCATCGCGACGCCCGGTCGAGCAGCCGCCGGGTGAACAGCGTGAGGTCGTCCGAGAGCGCGGCGTCGAGGTCGGCGTCCCGGATGTCGCGCCGGAGCGACGGCAGGTCGAACACGGCCGACACCACCGCGAACGCCCGCACGGCGTCGGCGCTGCTCGCTCCGGCCTCCTCGCCCAGCCGGAACGCGTAGGTGATGCCGCCGTTGTCGACGACGTCGTTGGTGAGGACCGTCGCGACGATCTCCCGGCGCAGCGGATGGTCGCCGATGGCGTCGCCGAAGGACTCCCGGAGCCTGCGCGGGAAGTACCCGGCGAGGGCGTCCGCGAAAGCCGGGCTGTCGGGCAGGTCGCCGGCCAGCAGGTCCGACTTCAGCGCCAGCTTCACGTGTGCCATGAGGGTCGCGAGTTCGGGTGAGGTGAGTCCCGTCTCCGCGCGCTCCCGGGCGGCGATCTCCTTCCTGGACGGCAGCACCTCGATGGCGCGGTCCAGACCGTAGCGGCCTTCCAGATGGCCGATGAGCCGTCCGTGCACCGTGAGGGATGCGGTTGCGTCGGCCCGGCACGTGCCCAGCACGTCGTTCTGGGCGACGTTGTCGGAGAGCACGAGACGCGACACCTCCCCGGACATCTCGGCGAGCAGACCCGTACGGTCGTCGGCGGCGAGACGGCCGCCGCTGACCAGGGCGTCGAGCAGAACCTTGATGTTGACCTCGTGGTCGGAGCAGTCCACGCCCGCCGAGTTGTCGAGAGCGTCCGTGTTGATTCGCCCTCCGGTGCGGGAGAATTCGATGCGTCCCAGCTGGGTGAAGCCGAGGTTGCCGCCCTCACCGACCACCCGGGCCCGGACGTCGGAACCGTCGACGCGGACGCCGTCGTTCCCCTTGTCCCCCACGTCGAGATGGGTTTCGGTGGCCGCCTTCACGTATGTTCCGATGCCGCCGTTCCACAGCAGATCCACCGGTGCCTGCAGGATCGCGCGGACGAGGTCCGGTGGGGACAGTTCGGTGGTCCCGGGGCTCAGTCCGAGTGCGCGCCGCGCCTCCTCGCTGATCGGAACACTCTTCCTCGACCGTTCCCACACACCGCCGCCTGCGCTG
Source organism: Rhodococcus sp. A14 (assembly GCF_011603105.1). Lineage (NCBI taxonomy): Bacteria > Bacillati > Actinomycetota > Actinomycetes > Mycobacteriales > Nocardiaceae > Rhodococcus > Rhodococcus sp. A14. The sequence continues at coordinate 41,971 of NZ_JAAOQS010000040.1, forward strand.
ATCAGGCCGGGCGCATAGTCCGCCCACGACGACCGCGGCAGCGCGAAGAGCCGTTCCCGTTCCGCGAACGATGTGGCTGCGTCGGGGTTCGGGTCGAGGAACACGTGCCGGTGATCGAATGCGGCGACGAGCCGGATGTGCGGGCTCGCCAGCATTCCGTTGCCGAACACGTCGCCGCTCATGTCGCCGATCCCGACGGCCGTGAATTCCTGCGACTGGGTGTCGACACCCATTTCGCGGAAGTGCCGCTTCACGCTCTCCCACGCGCCCCGGGCGGTGATGCCGAGCGCCTTGTGGTCGTAGCCGACGGATCCACCCGACGCGAATGCGTCACCCAGCCAGAACCCGTACTGTGCGGCAACGTCGTTGGCGATGTCGGAGAACGTCGCGGTGCCCTTGTCCGCGGCGACGACGAGGTACGTGTCGTCGCCGTCGTGCCGCACCACTCTCGGCGCCGGGATCACGGCACCGGTCGCGAGGTCCACGTTGTCGGTGACGTCCAGCAGTCCGCTGATGAAACTGCGGTAGCAGCGAACGCCTTCGGCGCGTTGGGCGTCGCGATCGCGGAGCGGGTCGCCGGTGGGAGCGGGCGGGCGCGCGACGACGAACCCGCCCTTCGCGCCGACCGGCACGATCACCGAGTTCTTGACCGCCTGCGCCTTCACCAGGCCGAGCACCTCGGTGCGGAAGTCCTCCTTGCGGTCGGACCACCGCAGACCTCCGCGCGCCACGGCGCCGAACCGCATGTGCACGCCCTCGACCCACGGCGAGTAGACGTAGATCTCGAAGCGGGGCCGCGGCTGCGGCAGTTCCGGGATCCGCTGCGGATCGAATTTGAACGACAGGACCTGACGTTCCCGGCCCGGGCGGGCGTAGCGGTTGGTGCGCAGCGTCGCCAGGACCACGTTCAGGTAGGCGCGCAGGATGCGGTCGGCGTCCAGGCCGAGCACGTCGCCGATCGCCGCTTCCAGCGAGGCGATCAGTTCGCCACACTCCTCAGCGCCGCCCGGATCAGTGCCGTCCGGATCGAACCTCGCGGCGAACAGCCGGATCAGCGCCTGGGAGATCTCCGGATGATCACCGAGGACCGTCGCGATGTGGTTCTGGCTGTAGGGGAATCCACCCTGCCGGAGGTACCGCGCGTAGGCCCGCAGCACCTCCACCTCACGCCAGTCCAGGCCCGCGCGGAGTACGAGTTCGTTGAAGCTGTCCGTCTCGGCGCGAGATGCCCAGGCCGCGGCGAACGTCTCCGTGAAGCGGCGCGGCAACGCGTCGTCCACCGGCCCCGGCAACGCGTAGCGGATCCTGAACTCGTACATCCAGCACACCGTTCCGCGACTGTTCGCGACCGTGTAGGGCCGCTCGTCGAGGACCGCGACGCCCATGCTCTGCAGGATCGGGAGAACATCGCTGAGCGAGGCGGATGCACCGCCGACGAAGAAGGTGAAGCGCCAGTCCGGCGCGTTCGCGTCGAGCCGCGTGTCGATCGCGCCGTCCGTCAGCCTCTCGAACACCACCAGATCGGCGTGGGCGCGCCGGGCGTCGAAGTCGTGCTTGTACACCTCCGGGAAGTGCTCCGAATAGTGCGCGAGGAGTTCGCGTTCGGCGGTGGCGAGTTCGTCGTGGAACCGGTCGTCCCAGGTCCGGCAGACCCGGGAGATCCGACGCTGGATCTCCAGTCGCCGGGTGTCCGTCACCTCGGTGTCCGCCGGGACCCGCATCGTGAAGTGCACCATCGCCAGCGGGTACTCGGACACGTTCGTGGTGTATTCGACTGCGGTGCCGTCCAGTTCGTCCAGCAGGACGCGCTGGGTCGCCAGACGCGTCCGCGTGTTGTACCGATCGCGGGGAATGAACACCAGCGCCGACATGCTGTCGCCCGGGACGTCCGTGCGCAGGAAGAGGTGAATGTGCTCGCGCGCAGTGATGCCGGCGACCTCGGTGAGGGCCGAATGCAGCGAATCCGGGCTCGCCGCGAACAACTCGGTCAGCGGCAGCGCCTGCACGACCTGCAGCACGGCCTGTCCGGAGAACGAGTCGATGTCGAAACCGGCACGATCGAGCAGGGCCCGCACCCGGCGTCCCGCACCCGGGATGTCCAGGACATTCTCGTGCCTGCCCGCGGGGGTGAACGCGCCGACGAAGCGGTGCTCCACTCCTCCGGCCCGAACCCCGACCACCGACGGGTACGACGACCGGTGCACGGACACCGGAAGCGCCGCCTGCCCGATCGCCAGGACGGGACCGGGTTCCGTGGCCGGCGCCCGATCACCCTCGCGGTCGTGGAGCACGCCGAGACTCTCCTCGGGTGCGCCGTCGGCGCCGTACCGCGCGTACCCGAGGACGGTGAAGTTGCCCGCCTCGCACCACCGCAGGAAGTCGGCGGCCTCGCGGACTTCTTCGGACAGCGAGTCCTGCCCGGTCTGCGAGTCGAGGTGTTCGGAGACCTGGATCTGCAGTTCGCGCATGCGCGCCAGATCCCGGTCCACCCGGCGCACGTCGGCGAGGACGGTGTGCAACGCCTCGACCAGCGCCGCGACGACGGAGTCCGCGGTGTCGGAGCGCAGTCCCACGTGAATCCACGACTCCGTCGTCCCCGAGTCGCTCACAGGCGAGAGGTCGGTGAGGGTGCCCGACTCCGCGCGGCGGGCGACGAGGACAGGATGCAGCGCCTCCTCGATCGGGGCGCCGACCCTGGCCGCGGTCAGCAGTACCGATTCGACGAGCAGTGCCATGTCGTCGGTGACGATCTGCACCGCGGGCCCGATCCCGCTGGGGTCTGCGGCGTCGATTCCGCGCACCACCGCGGTCCCGGGGTTCCGGTGTCGCCCGGTCTCGAGATGCGTGTTCGCGATGCGATCACGCGCCTGCGGATCTGCGCCGTCGGCGGTGGGATGACCGGCGGTGCGGAGGTAGAGGTCGCGGAAACGCTGGGGCGCTTCCGGAGCGGAAAACTGCTGTTCATCGCGCTCGAGCGAATGTGAGGACGTCGAAATTACTCTCATGTCAGTACCTTCCGTCGGAAGCATCGACACTCCCGACTGGTGCAATGGCGGGCCGGCACGCCTCTCGGCTGGGTCCTTGGAGAACGCTTGACAGGGGATTGTCTATACAGGACTATACATCTAAGGCGATAAAAAACGTGAGTCAGAGCACACTGGATTCAGGACATGGGATAGAGCACCCGGGACCGACCCAGCAGCGCCGGACTCGTCACAGAGAGACAAACAGGCCTATGACACACGAGGGACCTCCCGAGATCAGCCTCGCGCCGGAGCGTCGCACCATCGACGTCGTTCCGGACGACGAGCGCCACGGATCTCCGCGCAGCCAGTTCACGCTCTGGTTCGGCGCCAACATGCAGATCACCGCGATCGTCGACGGCGCCCTCGCGGTCGTCTTCGGCGCCGACGCGCTGTGGGCCATCGTCGGCCTGCTGATCGGCAATCTCTTCGGCGGTGCCGTCATGGCGCTGCACTCCGCCCAGGGACCGCGCCTCGGCCTGCCCCAGATGATCTCGAGCCGGGCCCAGTTCGGCGTTCTGGGCGCCGTGCTGCCGCTGATCCTCGTCGTCCTGATGTACCTCGGTTTCGCCGCCACCGGCAGCGTGCTCGCAGGTCAGGCCGTGAACGAGATCCTCCACATCGACAACCCGACGGTCGGCATCCTCATCTTCGGCGCGATGACCGCGTTCGTGGCGGTGACCGGATACAAACTCATCCATGTGGTCGGCAAGATCGCGACCGTCGTGGGCATCATCGGATTCACCTACCTCGCGATTCGCCTGTTCGCCGAGTACGACGTGGCCGCGTTCGTCGGGAACAAGGGCTTCGACATCGTCACGTTCCTCCTCGCGATCTCGCTCGGCGCCGGCTGGCAGCTGACGTTCGGACCGTACGTCGCGGACTACTCCCGCTACCTGCCGCGCTCGACGAGCGAGCGCAAGACGTTCTGGTCGACGTTCGCGGGCAGCGTGATCGGCTCGCAGTGGTCGATGACGCTGGGCGCACTCGTCGCCGCCGTGGCCGGCGATGCGTTCCTCAGCGACCAGGTCGGCTTCATCGGCGAACTCGCCGGACCCGCCGCGATCGCCCTGATGATCTACCTGGTGATCCTGGTCGGGAAGCTCACCGTCAACTGCCTCAACGCCTACGGCGGATTCATGTCGATCCTCACCACGGTGACCGCCTTCAACGGACAGTCGCGCATCTCGTCCCGGGCCCGCACCCTGTACATCATCGGGTTCGTCGCGATCTCGATGCTCATCGCGATCGGCGCCAGCGCCGACTTCCTCAACAACTTCAAGAACTTCGTCCTCGTGCTGCTGATGGTCTTCACCCCCTGGAGCGCCATCAACCTGATCGACTACTACCTCATCTCCAAGGAGCGCGTGGACATTCCGGCGCTGTACGACCCGGCGGGCCGCTACGGCCGCTGGAACAAGACGGCGATGATCTGTTACACCGTCGGCGTTCTCGCGCAGATCCCATTCCTCGCCCAGAAGCTCTACACCGGACCCGTCACGGAAATGCTGGGCGGCGCGGACATCTCGTGGATCGTCGGCATCGTCTTCACCGGCGCCATCTACTACCCGCTCGCGCGGCGCAGCAGCAACCCACCCCCGTCGATGATCTATCCGGCCAGTACCGCCATGGCGGATTCGCGACTGTGAATCACGCTGACACCCAGACTTTTCCCTCTTCCTCGTTCGACCATCAAGGAGTACACGACATGACCACCACGACGCCTCCGGTTTCCGGACCCCGCCACGTGTCGGCGCCCCGCGGCACCGAACTGACGACACTCGGCTGGCAGCAAGAAGGCGCCCTGCGCATGCTGATGAACAACCTCGACCCCGAGGTCGCCGAGCATCCCGACTCCCTCGTCGTCTACGGCGGCACCGGCAAGGCCGCGCGCAGCTGGGAGGCGTTCGACGCGATGGTCCGGACGTTGAAGACCCTGAAGTCCGACGAGACGATGCTGGTGCAGTCCGGAAAGCCGGTGGGCGTGTTCCGCACCAGCGAGTGGGCGCCCCGAGTCCTCCTCGCGAACTCGAACCTGGTGGGCGACTGGGCCAACTGGGAGGAGTTCCGCAAGCTCGACGCCCTCGGCCTGATCATGTACGGGCAGATGACGGCCGGGTCGTGGATCTACATCGGCACGCAGGGCATCCTGCAGGGCACGTACGAGACGTTCGGCGCGGTGGGCCGGAAGCGCTTCGGCGGTTCGCTCGCGGGCACCATCACGCTGACGGCCGGGCTCGGCGGCATGGGCGGCGCCCAGCCCCTCGCCGTGACGATGAACGACGGCGTCGCGATCTGCGTCGACTGCGACGTCACCCGCATCGACCGCCGGATCGCGCACAAGTACCTCGACACCAAGGCCACCGACATCCACGACGCCCTGCGTCTCGCGATCGAGGCCCGCGACGCGAAGCGCCCGCTGTCGATCGGCCTCGAAGGCAACGCCGCGGAGATCTTCCCCGAACTGCTCGCCATGAACGCCCCCATCGACATCGTCACCGACCAGACGTCGGCACACGACCCGCTGTCGTACCTGCCGCTCGGGGTCGATTTCGCCGACATGAAGGCGATGGCCGACAAGGACCCGGTGAAGTTCACCGAGGACTCCCGCGCGTCGATGGCACGGCACGTCGCCGCGATGGTCGGCTTCCTCGACAAGGGTGCCGAGGTGTTCGACTACGGCAACTCCATCCGTGACGAGGCCCGCAAGGCCGGCTACTACCGCGCGTTCGACTTCCCCGGATTCGTGCCCGCCTACATCCGTCCGCTGTTCGAGGAGGGCCTCGGCCCGTTCCGCTGGGCCGCGCTGTCGGGTGACCCGAAGGACATCGCCGCCACCGACAAGGCGATCCTCGAACTGTTCCCCGAGAACGAGCACCTGAAGCGCTGGATCACGATGGCGGGCGAGAAGGTGGCGTTCGAGGGTCTGCCCGCCCGGATCTGCTGGCTCGGCTACGGCGAACGGCACAAGGCCGGCCTGAAGTTCAACGAGATGGTGGCGTCCGGCGAACTGTCCGCGCCCGTCGCCATCGGCCGCGACCACCTCGATTCCGGATCCGTCGCCTCCCCGTACCGCGAGACCGAGTCGATGCTCGACGGCTCCGACGCGATCGCCGACTGGCCGCTGCTCAACGCACTCGTCAACACCGCGTCGGGGGCGTCGTGGGTGTCCATCCACCAGGGCGGCGGCGTCGGCATGGGACGGTCCATCCACGCCGGTCAGGTGTGCATCGCGGACGGCACCGACCTGGCGGCCGAGAAGCTGGAGCGGGTCCTGACCAACGATCCCGGCATGGGCGTCATCCGGCACGTCGACGCCGGATACGACCACGCGATCGACGTCGCCAAGGAGCGCGGCGTGCGCGTGCCGATGTCCGAAGGATGACCGCAGGCCCGAGCGACCGTATTTTCGAACCACTGGAAGGAACAGCAGTGACAGCGAACACCTCCCGCTCCACAGTGCTGACCGGCATCGGCACCCTGGTGACCAACGACCCGACAGTGGGGGAAGGTCCGCTCGGGCTGATCCGCGACGCCGCCGTCGTCTTCGACGGCGGCGTGGTGGCCTGGGTCGGCCGCGCCGACTCGGCGCCGGCCGGCGACGTCGGGCACGATCTCGACGGCCGGGCGGTGCTGCCGGGCTTCGTGGAGAGCCACTCGCACCTGGTGTTCGGTGGGGAACGGGCGGAGGAATTCGCGGCGCGCATGGCGGGACAGCCGTACGCGGCGGGTGGCATCCGCAACACGATCGAGGCGACACGGAACGCGACCGACGAACAACTGCAGGCGAACACGCGGCGACTGCTGGACGAGTCCCTGCGGTCGGGCAGCACCACCGTGGAGTGCAAGACCGGGTACGGGCAGACGGTCGAGCACGAACTGCGCAGCACGAGGATCGCGGCGTCCCTCACCGACGAGGTGACGCTGCTCGCCGCTCACGTTCCGCCGCCGGAATACGCGGGGCGGGCCGACGACTACGTCGCCATGGTGTGCGCAGAGATGATCGACGCCTGTGCACCGCAAGCGAAATGGATCGACGTGTTCTGTGAGACCGGCGCGTTCGACCGCGATCAGGCACATGCCGTTCTCACCGCCGGGATGGCGAAGGGGCTGATCCCCCGCGTCCACGGCAACCAGCTCCGCGAGGGACCCGGAGTCCAGCTCGCCGTCGAACTGGGGGCCGCGTCCGTCGACCACGTCTGCTACACCACGCAGGCCGACATCGATGCGCTGGCGCAGAGTTCGACGGTGGCCACGCTCCTGCCCGGCGCGGACTTCTCGACCCGGAACAAGTACCCGGACGCCCGGGCCCTGCTCGACGCAGGTGTCACGGTGGCGCTCGGTGCGGATTGCAACCCCGGCACCAGCTACACCACCAGCCTGCCGTTCTGCATCGCGATCGCGGTGCGGGACATGCACATGACCCCGGACGAAGCCATCTGGGCGGCCACGGCGGGCGGTGCCCGCGCGCTGCAACGTGCCGACGTCGGGGTCCTGCGTCCCGGCGCGCGGGCCGATGCCCTCGCGCTGGACGCGCCGTCGTACCTACACTTGGCCTACCGGCCCGGCGTCCCCCTGGTCAGCGATGTGTGGCGGGGCGGCGAACTCGCCTGGTCCGCTCACACCGGTCACGAGAAAGCGAGGGCCCTGCGATGATGGAGAACCTGTTGATTCCCCCGCCCCCCTGGGTCGGCAGGGTGGACGGCACGTCGAGTCACCACCTCCGCTGGCACCAGGCCGTGACGCCGCTTCACGACGGCGCCGAGCCCGGCGCCTGCGTGCTGATCGGCTTCTCGAGCGACGAGGGCGTGGAGCGGAACAAGGGACGCCGCGGGGCGGCGCGCGGCCCGGACGCGCTGCGGGGCGCGCTGTCGTCGATGGCGCTCGCCGAGCCGCTCCGCGTCTACGACGCCGGCACCGTCGCGGTCACCGACAATCGTCTCGAGGCCGGGCAGATGGCGCTCGGCTCCGTGGTCGCCGCGACGCTCGACGCCGGCCAGTTCCCGGTGGTCCTCGGCGGCGGCCACGAGGTGGCCTACGGGACGTACCTCGGTCTGGCACAGGCAGCCGTCCGCACACCCAAGCGTCGGATCGGGATCCTGAACCTGGACGCCCACTTCGACCTGCGGTCCGATCCGGTCCCCAGTTCGGGCACACCGTTCCGGCAGATCCTCGAACAGGAGCACGCGGCGGGCACCGCCCTGCAGTACTCCGTGCTCGGCATCAGCCAGCCGAGCAACACCACCGCGCTGTTCGACACCGCACGCGGATACGACGTCCGGTACCTCCTGGACGACGACTGCTCGGTCTCCGACCGGCACCGGGTGGCCGTCTTCGTCAGCGAGTTCCTGTCGGACGTCGATCTCGTTTACCTCACCATCGACCTCGACGTCCTTCCCGCCGCCGTCGCACCGGGAGTGAGCGCTCCCGCCGCGTACGGCGTGCCTGCGGAGACGATCCAATTCGTCTGCGACGCCGTCGCCGCCAGTGGCAAGCTCGCCGTGTGCGATGTGGCCGAACTCAATCCGTCGTTCGACATCGACAACCGCACCGCCCGCACCGCGGCCCGGTTGATCCATCGGATCGTCACGAAGCGGGTTCCCATCGTCCGCTGAGGTCGCCCGGAACCGTCCGCTCAGCGCTCCCGCAGCACGGCGCGCAGACGGGTGACGAACGAGGCCGGGTCCTCGGCGAAGCCGATGTGGCCGCCGGGGAACATTGTGGGATCGACGCCCAGTTCGGTGGCGAGCGCCCGCGACGTACGGTCGCAGAGCTGACCACCGGACTCCTCGCCGATCCCGACTACGACGCGGGTGGGGGCCGAGCGCAGGGCGGTGATGTCCGGGCACCAGCGGGTGGTCGGGCGCAGCATGTGCGCGTGCTGGAAGTAGTCGTCGGCCTCGGTCTGCGGATCCCGTTCGCCCGCGAACATCTGCTGGAACACCTCCTCGGGCAGGTGGATGTTCGCCAGGGCCAGGAACTTCCTCCACGCCCCCACGACGTCCCCGGCGAGGTGCGCGTCGATGATGTCGTCGGTCTTCACCCGCAATTGCTCGCGGTCGGCGAGGAGCTCGTCCAGCGGCGGCTCGTGGGCGATCACGGTGTGGACCAGCTCGGGGTGCGCCTGCACGAGCGCGAGCGCGCTGACGGCGCCGCCACTGGAGCCGAACACCACGGCCGGGCCTGCGTCGAGGTGCATCAGGAGACGGGCGAGGTCGTCGGCGCGCATCTCGGGGGTCGAATCGCGGTCGCGGTCGTCGACCGGGCTGCGGTGGATGCCCCGCGGGTCCGTCGTGAGCACGGTGTAGTCGGACGAGAGCAGATCGGCGGCGGGCGCGCAGGAGTCGGCGTCCATCGGGGCGCCGACGAGCACGACGACGGGGCCCGTGCCCCGTACCTCGTAGTACAGCCTGGCACCGGGGACGTCGAGGGTCCGGGCATCGGCGGTGGCGGTCGATGTGGGATTCATCGAGTTCTCCTCGTTCGGGGTGGTGATTCTCGGTCGCAGGTAGGACCGCCGCCGACGGGCAGAATCATCGGTTGTCGAGGAAAATTTCTTCCGCAGACCTGGTACGGCGCCCAGGATCCGAAGGAATCGTGGGCGTACCACTGGAAGCACGCGCGCCTTGATGACAGGATATATCCACGCGAACGGGATCTCGATGTGAGTTCCCGGGCGGCAACTGCAGGGAGTGAACGGTATGGCGCAGGGTGTTGTGAAGTGGTTCAACAGCGAGAAGGGCTTCGGATTCATAGCGCCGGACGACGGCAGCGCGGACGTGTTCGTTCACTACTCCGAGATCTCGGGCAGCGGCTACAAGTCGCTGGAGGAGAACCAGCGGGTGGAATTCGAGGTCGGACAGGGCCAGAAGGGCCCGCAGGCCCAGAATGTCCGGGCCGTCTGACCGACGCCCCGATGACACTGTGACGATGTCGCACATGACACTGTGACGATGTCGCAGATGACACTATGACGACGAGGTCGCACCCGAGCGGTGCGGCCTCGTTGTCGCAGTAGGCCCCGGGACAGCTATCTCGAGAGGCCGAAGCTTCCCACCTGGTTGCCGTTGACGTACACGGACCCGGTGTAGGTCCCGTCTGCGTTGGGGGACATCCTGTCGGTCAGGAAGCCCAGACCCGATGGGCTGTAATCGATGACGGTGTCTCCGTTCCCGTCCTGCGAGGTCGTGCCCGCGAGTCCGGTCAGACCGAACGCGAAGTTGTTGACGACCGTGCCGCCCTGGAACGTCTTGCCCTTCCAGATCAACTCGCCCGCCGGCGCGGTGGTCGTTCCCTGATAGGTGCCGGACGGCACGGCGGCGGGTTCCGCCACGCCCGTCCCCGCGCCGGCGAGAACGGCGCCGATCATCGTTCCTGCGGTGACTATCCCTCGTGCAATCGCGCGCATGATGCCTCCCTCTACCGTGCCGCGCGGGATGTGCGCTGCCCGTGCGGGGTCGAGTACCCGCCTTCCGTGCCGTGGACACCGGCACCCCTGGACAAATCCGACGGTCTCCTTCATAGTCGATATGCCACCAAGTGGCATTGCCCTTTCACTAGGTGGCAATTTGATCTTTCGATAGGAGTTTCCGTGACCGATCAGCTGCTCGATGCCGCCGAGTTCCGCTCCACAGTGCGTGGGTTCGCCAACCGTGAAATCCATCCCGGCGCGGCGTTCCGCGACGAGACGCGGGAGTTCCCGGCGGAGTTGGTGAAGCGACTGGGCGAACAGGACCTGATGGGCATCTCGGTGCCCGAGGAGTTCGGCGGTCTGGGCCTGTCCACGAAGACACAGCTGATTGCCATCGAGGAGGTGGCCCGCACCGACGCCGCCCTCGCCTCGATCTACACCGCGCACTACCTGGGGCTCGAGCCGATCCTCGTCGGCGGAACCGAGGAGCAGAAGCGCCGGTGGCTGCCCCGGCTCGCGTCCGGTGAACTGCTCGCCGGGTTCGCCCTCACCGAACCGGACGCCGGCTCCGACATCGCCTCGATGCGCACCACGGCGCGGCGCGAGGACGACGGGTGGCACCTGTCCGGTTCGAAGACGTACATCTCCAACGCCAAGGAGGCCGATCTGGTCGTCCTCTTCGCCAAGACCGATCCATCTGCCGGCTTCCGCGGCATCACCGCGTTCGTCCTCCCCCAGGGCACCCCCGGCGTGAGTTACTCGGATCCCCAGGACAAGCTGGGCATCCGGTCCGCCCCCACCTACACCGTCTACCTCGACGACGTGGTGCTTCCCCACGACGCCGTGGTGGGAACGGAGGGCCGCGGCGGCAACATCGCGCTCACCGCCCTCAACCGCGCCCGCGTCGACGTGGCGGCGATGGCCAACGGAATCGCCCTGCGCGCTTGGGAACTGGGCCGCTCCTACGCCGCCGAGCGCAAGCAGTTCGGACACCCCATCGCCGAATTCCAGGCGATTCAGCTGCTACTGGGTGCATGCGACGCGCAACTCGTCGCCTCCCGCGTCACCGCGGCCTGGGCGGCGGACGTGAAGGATGCCGGGGCCGACCTGCGCCGCGCCGCGTCCGTGTCGAAGTACGTGGCCACGGAGGCCTGCTTCTCGATCGTCGACCAGACCGTGCAGATTCACGGCGGTGCCGGTTTCATGCGCGAATCCGAAATCGAGCGCCTCTACCGCGACTGCCGGATCCTCCGGATCTTCGAGGGCACCTCGCAGATCCAGTTGCTCACCATCGCCTCCAACGCACCGTCCCCGCGCTCGACCGACTTCTGAGAAGGGCCCGTCATGCCTACGCTGCCTCCCCTCGACGGCATCCGCGTCGTCGATCTCTCCCGCGTCCTGGCCGGACCGTACTGCACGGCGCTGCTCGCGGACGCCGGCGCCGATGTCGTCAAGATCGAACCCGCCGCCGGCGAGGACTCGCGGCACCTGGGCCCGTTCCGCGACGGCGAGAGCATCTATTTCAACGTGCTGAATCGCGGAAAACGCTCGCTGGCACTGAATCTCAAGGACGACGCGGATCGGATGGTGCTGTTCGATCTCCTCGACACGGCGGACGTTCTCGTCGAGAACTTCCGGCCCGGGGTGACCGCCCGGCTCGGCATCGACTACCAGACCGTCCACACCCGCAACCCCCGGCTCGTCTACGCGTCCATCTCCGGCTTCGGGCAGGACGGGCCGCTCGCGGGTTCGGCCGCCTACGACCTCGTCGTGCAGGCGATGTCGGGGGTCATGAGCATCACCGGTTCCCCCGAATCCGGGCCGACCCGGCTCGGCGAATCGTTCGGCGACCTCGTCGCGGGACTGTTCGCGGCGTGGGGCATCAGTTCCGCCCTGGTCGGCACCCGGGAATCGGGTGTGGGGCAACACCTCGACGTCGCCATGTTCGACAGCATGCTGGCCATGCTCCCCACCGCACACAGCCAGTTGCAGGCATCGGGGGTCGCGCCGATGGGCGTGGGTAATCGCCATCCGGTCTCCACCCCGTTCGACACGTACCGGGCGTCGGACGGCCTGTTCGTGCTCGCCGTCGCCAGCCGGTCCGGATTCGAGAAGCTCGCCCACACCATGGACCGTGCAGACCTTCTCGGCGACAATCGTTTCGCCGACGACACGTCCCGCACCGATCACGAACCGGCACTGCGCGCGGAGATCGAGATCTGGGCGAAGGACAAGACGGTCGCCGAGGTGGTCGCGATCCTCGGCGCGGCCGGACTGGCGAGCTCCGAGATCTGGAACGTCGAACAAGCGTTGTCGTCCGAGCAGAGCCGGCACCGCGGACTCGTGGAGTCGTTCGATCATCCGGTCGCGGGAACGATCGACTACGTCCGGCAGCCGGTCGTGTTCGGCGACAGCGCACGCCCCGGGGTCCGCCGCAGCCCACTGCTCGACGAACACCGGCAGCCCCTGCTGTCCGAGATCGCGTCGCGGTAGATTCACGCCGACACCCGCGACCGTCAGGAGACGACCCATGGCCCCCGGAGATGTGACCCGCAGCGCGAGCCGCACCTTCGAACTGCTCGGCGCGATCACCGAGCAGGGCGGGTTGACGCTCGGCGACGCCGCGAAGGCGGCCGGTCTCGCCACCAGTACCGCGCTGCGCCTGATCCGCAGCATGGAGCAGAGCGAGTTCCTGGTCCGCGGCGACGACAACGTCTACCGGGCCGGGCCGCGACTTCTCCAGATCGGCGCCCGGGCGATCAGCGACAACCAGCTGCTGTCCCGGGCCCGGCCCGCGATGGTCGCGATCGCGGAGGAAACCCGCGAATCCACGTACCTGTCGACCCACGGCCCGAAGGGCACCGCCCTGTATCTCGCGCAGATCGAGGGCACCCACGCGATCCGGCACATGGGATGGGTGGGGCAGACGGTGCCGCTCCAGGGCACGGCCGTCGGCGCCGCGCTACTGGGCGACCTGCGCAGCGAGGGGTACGCGATCGCCCACGACACCATCGAGGACCACTCGACGGGTGTGGCGGCCCCGATCTACGACGCGGTGGGGCGGATCGTGGGCGCGCTGAGCGTCGTCGGGCCGACGTTCCGCCTCGACGACGCACTCTGCGCGCAGCACGGTCTGGTTCTCGTCGAGCGTTGCCGTGCGCTGTCGACCGAACTGGGCTCCCCGGCCCCGTGACCAGCGGTCAGCTGCCCATGCTGGTCCGGACCAACTCGCGGAACGTGAGGACCATCGGCTCGCGGGCCCGGCCGCGCCGGTAGATCAGCGAGAACGGCGCCTGATAACCGAACGACGCCGGCAGGATCGGACGCAGCCGGTTCCGGTCCACCCAGTACTCCGCGTAGTGCTCGGGCAGGTATCCGATGTACGCGCCGGACAGCACGAGGATGAGCTGCGCTTCCATGTTCTCCACCGTTGCCGAGGGTTGCGGGAACCCCTGGCGGGCGAGTTCCTGCTCGGACCAGTAGCCGCGGGTCACCATCCGCTGTTGCGTGATGACCTCCGGCGGCACCCGCTTCCTGCTGAACAGCGGGTGCTTGTCGCTGCAGTACAGCCAGTGCTGCTCCCGGTGCAGCGCCTGGGAGACGAGGCCGTTCATCGGTGAGGCGAACGCGCCGACCGCGACGTCGATGCGGTCGTCGAGCACGCCGACCTGCAGTTCGTGCGGCGTCTGGATCTTCAGGTCGAGGTAGACGGCGGGGTGGTCCTTGCTGAACACGCCGATCACGTCGGCGAGCGGCAGGGTGGCGTCGGTGACGGTGGAATCGAGAACCCCGATGGTGAGGGTTCCCCTGAGCTCCCCCTGCAGCGCGGCGCCGTAGCGTTCGAAGCCTTCGAGTTCGCCGAGGATGCGCAGGCATTCCTTGTGGTAGAGCTCGCCCTTGCTGGTGAGACCGAAGCCGCCGCGGCCGCGGTGGCACAGCACGATGCCGAGGTGGCGCTCGAGCTGGCTCATGTAGGTGCTGATCGCGGAGGCGGACAGTCCGAGTTCCTGCTGCGCGGGCGCGAACCCCTGGTGGCGGACGACGGCCGCGAAGATCTGGAGGAGCTTCAGATCGGGCAGCGAGCTGCGCATCGCACTCCTCCGGCGGGATCGAAAACAGGGTGTGAGCTGGCTCGCACCATTACTTCACGATTTTCTGAAGTGATTATTTGTATCAAGTGATTTATTTCACGTCAATGTTCTCCTACCGTCTAGGGCAACGGTCTGACGAGACCGGCACCGACGGGACCACCGCGCCCGTCATCACCGATCCGCTAGGACACGTGAAGGACGCACCATGGACATCACCATCATCCTGATCTACCTGGGCGCAATGCTCGCGTTCGGCTGGTGGGGCAAACGCCGGGCGAGCAACTCCAGCGAATACCTCGTCGCCGGCCGCCGCCTCGGCGGATTCCTCTACACCAGCACGATGGCGGCGGTCGTCATCGGCGGCGCCTCCACCGTCGGTGGCGTCGGCCTCGGATACAAGTACGGCATCTCCGGAATGTGGCTGGTCGTATCGATCGCCGCCGGTGTCCTCCTGCTCAGCCTGCTCTTCGCCGCGCGAATCCAGCGCCTGAAGGTCTACACCGTCTCCGGGATGCTCAAACTCCGGTACGGCATCGACGCCACCGGGGCGTCCGGTCTCGTGATGATGGCCTACACCCTCATGCTCACCGTCACCTCCACGATCGCCTACGCCACCATCTTCAACGTGCTGTTCGGCTTCGACCGGACCCTGTCGGTGGTCCTCGGCGGCCTCATCGTCGTGGCCTACTCCGCGATGGGCGGCATGTGGTCGATCACGCTCACCGACGTCGTCCAGTTCGTCATCAAGACCATCGGCGTCTTCGTCCTGCTCCTCCCGTTCACGTGGAGCAAGGCGGGCGGGTACGCCGGCATCAAGGAGCGCGTGGGCGAACAGGCACTCGGGCTCGGCACCATCGGCACCGGCACCATCATCACGTTCTTCGTCGTCTACACACTCGGCATCCTCATCGGACAGGACATCTGGCAGCGGGTGTTCACCGCGAAGTCGCCGGAGGTCGCACGGTGGGGCGGCGTCACCGCCGGCGTCTACTGCCTGCTGTACGGCGTCGCGGGCGCACTGATCGGGCTGGCCGCGTCGGCCCTCATGCCCGACATCGGTTCGTCCGACGACGTGTACGCCGACGTCGCCGTCCATGTCCTGCCCGTCGGTCTCAGCGGCATCGTCCTCGCCGCCGCGGTGGCCGCGATGATGTCGACCGCGTCCGGCGCGCTGATCGCCACCGCCACGGTCGCCCGGCAGGACGTCCTTCCGCTGGTCGCCCAGATCTTCGGCCGCACACGCCCCGAACTGGACACGTCCGATCCGGAAGCCGACGTGCGCGGCAACCGCCTCTACGTGATCGTGATCGGCCTCGTCAGCATCGTGATCGCCGCGCTCATCAACGACATCGTCTCCGCGCTCACGATCGCCTACGACATCCTGGTCGGCGGGCTCCTCGTCCCCATCCTCGGTGGACTGGTCTGGAAGCGCGCCACGGGAACCGCGGCGATGGCGGCCATGGCAGTGGGCACCGTAGCGACCATCGCGACGATGTTCGTCGTCGGCGACGTCATGGCGAACGAGCCGGTGTACGTCGGACTCGTCAGCGCGCTGGTGGTGTTCGTGGCCACCAGCCTGTTCACCGCACCTACCCCGGCGAACGTGATGTCCGTGTGGAACGCGCGGGTGTCGGGAAAGGCCGAGGAAGACCCGGTACCGGTCCCGGCACCGATAGCCTGAGTGACACCGGCGCACGCGGGTGAGTGCGCACGAGCGGGAGGAAAGAACGTGCCGAAGATCGTCGACCACGACGAGCGGAGACTGGCGCTCGCCGACGCCGTCCTCGCGTTGATCGCCCGGGAGGGGATCTCCGCCGTCACCACGCGAGCGGTGGCGGAGGAGAGCGGGTGGTCGACCGGAGTGTTGAACCACTACTTCGGGTCCCGGCACGAACTGCTCCTCGCTGCGCTTCGCCGGGCCGGCGACATCCAGGGCGACCGGTACCGCACGATTCTCGACGAGGAGGGCGCCGGCCCGATCGAGAAGCTGCGGAACATCACCGCCAGCATCCTGCCGCTCGACGAACGCCGACTGGCGATGACCCGCGTGTTCCTGTTCTTCTACGCGGAGGGCGCGGCCGAGGAAACCGCGCGCGGTGAGATCGCGGCCTTCCTCGCCCGCTGGCGGGGCGTCGTGCGCGAGTCGGTCGTCGCCGCACAGCGGGAGGGCACCGTCTCCGCCGACCTCGACGCGGACGCCGTCACCGTCGCGCTGGTCGCGCTGACCGACGGTCTTGCATTACAGGCCATCCTGGATCCCGTTGTCATGGAAGCGATCAGCGCGGACGACGCGGCAGCCCGCTGCGTCGACGCCGCCGTGCGACGAACCACCGAAGAAGCAGGGGCAGTACGCAGATGACCGACCGCGTCGTCGTCCTCGACGACTTCATTCCGGCCGACGCACTGTCCGATTCGCTTGCCGCCGCAGGTATTTCCGCGGATGTCGTGCACCAGTCCGAGTTCCCGTCCGGCCCGGGCATCATCGCCCTGCTCGTGGGTCCGGAGACCACCGGACTCGAGCCGCGTCACCTGTCGGATCTCCCGGACCTGCGACTGTTGTCGGCCACGTCCGCCGGGTACGACCACCTGCCGGTGTCGGCGGCCCACGAACGCGGTCTCTGGGTCACGCGGGCAGTGGACTACTGCACCGAGGAGGTCGCGGATCATGCGCTCGCGCTCACCCTCGGACTGCTCCGATCCACTCACACCCTCGACCGCTCCGTGCATGCCGGCGGGTGGGACGTCACCGCCGCGCCGCCGCGGCGGATCGCGGGAACAGTGCTGGGCCTCTACGGCTTCGGCCGGATCGCCGGCGCTTTCGCACTGCGCGCCCGAGCCGTGGGGATGACCGTCCTCGTCAGCGGCCGCGGACTGGGCGACCGCGTAGGGGAACTGGCGGCCGAGGGTATCGAGGTGGTCGGGTTCGAGGACCTGCTGCGCCGTTCCGACGTGCTGAGCCTGCACGTTCCCCTGACTCCCGAGACGCAGGGTCTGATCGACGCCCGTGCGCTGTCGACGCTGAAGCGCGGCGGGTATCTGGTGAACGTCTCCCGTGGCGGGCTCGTCGACCACGACGCGCTCGGAGCCGCGCTGCGCGGTGGACACCTCGCCGGTGCGGCCGTCGATGTTCTTCCGAACGAACCTCCCGCACAGGACGATCCGATCCTGCACATCCCGAACCTCGTGATCACCCCGCACGCCGCGTGGTACTCACCGCAGGTCGCGCACACCCTGGCGCAGCAGTCGGCACGCAATGTCGCGGCGGTCCTGACCGGGGCATCCCCGGTGGGAGTCGTTGCCGCACCGGGGATGTGATCGCCCCTGCCAGTCCTCGTGAGCCGCCGTCAGTCCTTGTAGTCAGGGACGGTGCGGTCCAGCATCCGCAGCAGCGCCGCCCACGCCATCTCGTAGGCCTGATCGTCGGTGTAGTCGTCCGTGGCCTCGCCGGCGAACTGGCGGGCGGTGTGCTCGGCGATCTCGGGCGACGGAACGCGCAGTTCACCGGACGCCTGGGCAGCGATCTGGATGTCACACGCCTTCTCCAGATAGAACATTCGCAGAAACGCCTCGGCGGCGGATGCGCCCACGGTGAGCAGTCCGTGATTGCGCAGGATCATCGCGGGGTGGTCGCGGAGGTCCTCGACCAACCGCACACGTTCGGCCGTGTTGAGGGCGATGCCCTCGTAGTCGTGGTAGCCGACCCGGTTGTAGAACTCCATCGAGATCTGGTTCAGCGGCAGCAGTCCGTGCTCCTGCGCGGCCACCGCGCACCCGGCCTTCGTGTGGGTGTGCAGCACGCACTGCGCGTCCGGCCGGGCCTCGTGAATCGCGCCGTGGATCACGAACCCCGCAGGGTTGACGTGATATTCGGACGGTTCGACGAGTTCGCCGTCGAGTCCGATCTTCACCAGGTTGGAGGCGGTGATTTCTTCGAAGAGCAGACCGTACGGGTTGATGAGGAAATGATGTTCGGGCCCGGGAAGCCGGACCGAGACGTGCGTGAAGATGAGGTCGGTCATCTTGAAATGCGCGAGCAGGCGGTACACCGCCGCGAGTTCACGACGCAGTTCCGCCTCGGTCTTCGCCGGGCTCGTTCGGGCCTGCGACGTAACGGTGGGTGCACTCATGCGGGATCTCCTTGATCACCGAAGGGATTTCGGCTTAAATATATCAACTGATTTATTTACATGCCAGCGTTCTGCCGATCCCGTACCCTCCGCCTCTCCATCGGCGTTCTCGCCGAGCTTTCGCACGGGAAGCGCTCGTCGTGTGACCAGAATCACGATATGAGGCGGCCGCGTACGCGATTCGACGGGCGACCTCGCAGAACCGACGAGCGGCGGGCCCGCCGCGACGAACGGTCGCGGACGACGGGCAGTGGCGAACACCGGATGTGATCCGACGAACTTTCGGGTGTTCGGGTCACGCCACTCACTTCTACACTGGCCGCCGTGAGCCTCCAGATCAGTGATCCCGCGTCCCCGTTGCAGTCGAACCGGATACGACATTCGGCGTTTCAGCAGAAGGTGACGTCGGCGGAGGAAGCGGTGAAGGCCATCGGTCCGGGTGACACCGTCGCTGTCAGCGGTTTCGCCAGCGCAGGGACACCCAAGGCGGTCATCCCGGCCTTGGCTGACCGGATTCACTCCGCGCGCGCGGCCGGCGCGAATTTCACCATCGACTTGCTGACCGGGGCGTCCGTGTCGACGGAGACCGAGAAGATGCTCGCCGAGATCGACGGAATCGCCCTGCGGATGCCCTACCAGGCGGAATCCACGGCGCGGCAGAAGATCAACCAGGGGCGGATGGATTACGTCGACATCCACCTGTCGCACGTGGCGCAGCAGGTGTGGGAGGGCTACTACGGCGTGGTGAACGTCGCGGTCGTCGAGGTTTCCGGCATCACCGAGACCGGTGAGCTGATCCCCTCCGCGTCGGTCGGAAACAACAAGACGTGGCTCGACGTCGCGGAGAAAGTCATTCTCGAGGTCAACTCGTGGGTTCCGGACGCGATGGACGGTATCCACGACATCTACTACGGCACAGCGCTGCCCCCGCACCGCCGGCCGATCGAACTCACCGACGTCGAGGACCGCATCGGGCAACCGCATTACCGGGTGGACCCGGCCAAGGTTGTTGCGGTGGTGGAGACGAATGCCCCCGACAGTGCGAGTGCGCTGACGGCGCCGGATGCGGTCAGCGAGGCGATCGCGGCCCACGTGCTGGACTTCTTCGACCACGAGGTGAGGCGTGGCCGGCTCCCGGAGAACACCCTGCTGCCACTGCAGGCGGGCGTCGGAAACGTGGCCAATGCCGTGCTCGGCGGGCTCGATCGCGGCCCGTATCGGGGTTTGACCTGCTATTCCGAGGTCATCCAGGACGGGATGCTGCACTTGATCAAGCACGGCACCGTCCGGTTCGCGTCGGCTACCGCGCTGGCGCTCTCGGAGGCGGGGATCGAGGAGTTGACCTCCAACATCGACTTCTACCGGCAGCACATCCGGCTCCGTCCGCAGGAAATCAGCAACCACCCCGAGGTGGTCCGCCGATTGGGAATCATCGCGATGAACGGGATGTTGGAGGCCGACGTCTACGGGAACGTCAATTCGACGCACGTGATGGGCACCAAGATCATGAACGGCATCGGCGGTTCCGGGGACTTCGCGCGCAACGGGTACCTGTCGATGTTCCTCAGCCCGTCGACGGCGAAGAACGGGGCGATCTCGTCGATCGTCCCGATGACCCCGCACGTCGACCACACCGAACACGACACCCAGGTGCTGGTCACCGAGCAGGGCCTCGCCGACTTGCGGGGGTTGTCGCCGCGCCGGAGGGCACGGGTGATCATCGAGCGCTGTGCGCATCCGGAATTCCGGCCGCTGCTCACCGACTACGTCGAGCGGGCGACGGCCACCCCGGGAGCCGGCCAGACGCCGCACCTGCTCGGGGAGGCGTTCTCGTTCCACCAGCGGTACATCGAGTCCGGCTCGATGCGGCTCCAGGACGGTCCCGCCCGGTAGCCCGGACCCCCGGCAGAGCCGGACGCTGAGCGCGGCTCAGTCGAGCCGCCCACCCAGCATTCCGCGCAGCGAGCGCAGGCAGAGTTCACGTAGCTCACCCTCGGCGATCGACGGGTGATCGAGCCAGTCCATGCACACGGCGCGCACGAAGGCGATCCACCCGCGCACCGCGACGCCGACGAGTTCCCGTTCGCCGTCGGGGGGATCGAGCGCGTCGACGATGCGGCGCTGCTGGGCGTCGAGTTCCCGCTCGACGATGGCCCGGATGTCGGCGTCGGCCGACAGTGCGCCGTGGTTGATGGCCCGGACTCCGTGCCGGTGGCTCGCGACGTGCTCGAAGTACGCGTCGAGGCCGGCCGCGACCTGTTCCTCGACGGGGAGCGTGGAGTCGGGGGCCGTCACCTCGAGCAGTCGTTCGGATTCGCGTTCGACGATCGCGGCGAAGAAATCGCGCTTCGTCGGGAAGTAGTGGTACATCAATCCGCGCGACACCTCGGCGAGTTCCGCGACCTCCTCGATCCACACGTCCTCGTAGGGGCGGTCCGCGAACAGCCGCGCGCCGATGTCGAGCAACTGCGCCCGGCGCTGCTCCGGGGCGAGCCGTCGGCGGGCGCTGGTCATGCCAGTCACCGTACTGCTTGACACCGGTTCAGTAAGGCGTACCTTGCGTACTAGACATCAATTCAGTAACGCAGGCCACATCGACACGGGGGTCGACATGAGCGTCGAATCACTGCACACCACAGCGGAGGCGACCATCCCGCATCCTCGATGGCGGCTTCCCGTCGTCGGCGACGTCTTCGGGATCAGCATCCGCACTCCCGTGCAGAATTCGATGGAGATCGGCAGAAAGCTCGGGCCCATCTTCGAGCGCAACGTCCTCGGCAATCGGTTCGTATTCGCCTCCGGTGCCGACATGGTCGCGGAACTTTCCGACGAATCCCGGTTCGCGAAGCACCTGGCGCCCGGTGTCGCGTCGCTGCGTGAGGTGGGTGGCGACGGGTTGTTCACCGCCTACAACCACGAGCCGAACTGGAGCAAGGCGCACAACCTCCTCGCCCCGGCATTCACCAAATCCGCGATGCGGTCGTATCACCGCACGATGCTGGATGTCGCAGGCGAACTGGCGGAGCACTGGGACGAGCGGGTGGACGGCTCCCCCGTCGACGTCTCCTCCGACATGACGAAGCTGACGCTCGAGACCATCGGCCGCACCGGCTTCAGCTATTCCTTCGACTCGTTCAGACGCGAGCGGCCGCACCCCTTCGTGCAGGCGATGGTCGGAGCGCTGAGCCATTCGCAGCGCACCACGTTCGTGAAGTCCAGCGCGCTCGGGCGCCTGCTGATGCGACGGTCGGATCGACGCAACGTCGCCAACCTCGAACACATGGCCGAGGTCGTCGACGAGGTGATCCGTGCCCGTCGCGACAGCGCCGAGGCCGGCCCCGAGGACCTGCTCGAACTCATGCTGCGGGCAGCGCGGGAGGACGATCCCCATCGGATCGACGAGTTGAACATCCGCCACCAGGTGGTGACGTTCCTGGTCGCGGGGCACGAGACCACCTCCGGCGCACTGTCGTTCGCCCTGTACTATCTGTCGCGACATCCCGACGTCCTCGCGAAGGCGCAGGCGGAGGTCGACGCGGTCTGGGGCGACGAAGAGCCTGCGTTCGAGCAGATCGCGAAACTCCGCTACGTGCGCCGGGTGCTCGACGAATCGTTGCGGCTGTGGCCGACAGCCCCCGCGTACGGCAGGGAGGCGACCGTCGACACCACCCTCGTCGGCAAGTACCCGATGAAGGTTGGCGACTGGGTTCTCGTCCTCATCCCCGCCCTGCACCGCGACCCCGTGTGGGGTGACGATCCCGAGGCGTTCGACCCCGACCATTTCCTGCCCGAGCGCATCCGGTCCCGTCCCGCGCACGTGTACAAGCCGTTCGGGACCGGCGAGCGCGCCTGCATCGGACGACAGTTCGCCCTGCACGAGGCGGTCCTGGTTCTCGGCACGATCCTGCGTCGATACGACATCGTGGGCGACCCGAGCTATCGACTGAAGGTCACCGAGCGGCTCACCCTCATGCCCGAGGGCTTCACACTGCAGCTCCGCCGGCGCTGACCGGTCCCTTGACAGCCACAAAGTGAGAGTTACTATCAAAATATAGTAACTTCCTTTCGAGTGGAGCTGTCATGAGTGAAACGACGGTCATCGAAGTCGCCCCACGCCGCTGGTGGGCGCTCGGAGCCCTGTCCGTGGCCATGCTGACCATCGGTCTCGACATCACGGTCCTGACGGTGGCACTGCCGACACTGGCGGTCGATCTCGGAGCGGACAACTCGCAATTGCAGTGGTTCAGTTCCGCATACACGCTGGTCCTCGCGGCCGCACTGCTTCCTGCGGGTGCGCTCGGCGACCGGTACGGCCGCAAGAAACTCCTGCTCGGCGCCCTCGTCCTGTTCGGTGTCGCGTCGCTGCTCTGCAGTTACGCGACCACGTCGGGTCAACTGATCGCCGGACGCACCCTGCTGGGGCTGGGGGCCGCGGTGATGATGCCGCTGTCGATGGCGGTGCTGCCCGTGCTGTTCCCCGACGCTGGCGAACGGTCGCGGGCACTGACCATCTGGGTGACGTCCACCGCGATCGGCCTGCCCCTCGGCCCGATTCTCGGCGGGTGGTTGCTCGAAAACTTCTGGTGGGGATCGGTGTTCCTGATCAACGTGCCGCTGGTCGTCGTCGGCGCGATCGCCGTCGCGACCCTGGTCCCGGAATCGCGCAGCGAGGAGCAGTCGCCCACCGACTATCTCGGCGCCACACTGTCGTCATTCGGATTACTCTGCCTCACTTACGGTTTCATCAAGGCCGGCCAGGACGGCTGGGGCGACACACTGGCATTGACGTCGATCGCGGCGGCCGTGGTCGTGCTCGGACTGTTCGCGATGTGGGAGCGTCGGTCGCGTCATCCCCTGATCGACACGTCGCTGTTCGCCAGTCCCGGATTCCGCTGGGGCACGATCTTCACGACGCTGGTCAACTTCGGGATGTTCGGGCTGTTCTTCACGGTTCCGCAGTACTTCCAGGCCGTGCTCGGGGTCGACGCGCTGGGTAGCGGCCTCCGTCTGCTGCCGTTGATCGGCGGACTGCTGGTCGGCACCCGGCTCTGCGACCAACTGCTTCGGCGCGCCGGCGCCCGGCCGGTCATCGTCATCGGGTTCGCCCTCCTCACGGCGGGACTCGCGACCGGCGCCCTGACCTCCGTCGATTCCGCGTACTGGGTCACCGCGACATGGATCGCACTCGTCGGCGCGGGAATGGGTTTCGTGATGCCGGCGGCGATGGGTGCGGCCCTGGGCGCACTGTCGGCC
This sequence comes from Rhodococcus sp. A14, assembly GCF_011603105.1. Taxonomy (NCBI): domain Bacteria; kingdom Bacillati; phylum Actinomycetota; class Actinomycetes; order Mycobacteriales; family Nocardiaceae; genus Rhodococcus; species Rhodococcus sp. A14. The sequence goes on from NZ_JAAOQS010000040.1 coordinate 65,876, forward strand.
GAACGGTCCGGTTCCGGCTCGGCGCTGATCCAGGCGCTGCGGCAGGCAGGCGGAACGATCGGGGTCGCGGTGCTGGGCACCGTGCTCGCCACCCGCTACCGGACCGAACTGGGCGCACTCGACGTGGATCCGGTCCGCGACGGCGTCAACGCCGGCGTCGCGGTGGCCGAGGCGACCGGCGACCCGTCGATGCTCGCGCAGGTCCAGGCGTCGTTCCTGTCCGGGATGGGGCTCATGCTGTGGGTGTGCGCGGGCATCTGCGCCGTCGCGATGGTGCTCGCAGCGCGGTTCACGCCCCGCGATACCCCGGCCCGGGAGCAGGATGAGTCAGAATCGGTACATGTCCATTGACGCTCGACCAGGCCTGCGGGAGCGGAAGAAGGCGCGCACCCGGCTGACCATCCGTTCCGAGGCGTTTCGGTTGTTCCGTGAACAGGGCTACGCCGAAACCACGATCGAGCAGATCGCGGAGGCGGCGGACGTGTCGCCGAGCACGTTCTTCCGCTACTTCCCCACCAAGGAACAACTGGTGCTCGCCGACGACCTCGACCCGGTCATGATCGAGGCGATCGAAGCGCAACCGCCGGACGTCCCGCTGATCACCGCATTCCGGAAGGCGGCCGAGTCCGTGTTGGCCGGCCTGTCCCAGGCAGACTTGGACTTCGAGCGGAAGCGTCAGGAACTGCTGTACTCGGTCCCGGAACTTCGCGGTGCCATCATGCAGGAAATGGTGCGCAGCATCGACATGATCGCGGGTGTCATGGCGCGCAGGGTCGGACGCACCGCCGACGACTTCGAGGTCCGCGCGCTCGCCGGGGCGATCGTCGGGGTCATCCTCGGTGTGGTCGATCTGCTTCCCGGTGATCTGCCACTCGCCCTGCGCGCACTGGAGTTCCTCGAGGACGGGTTGCCGCTCGGGCGTGCCACGTCGTAGACCCGGCAGGTCACGCGGTCGCGCGGGCGATGACCTCCGTCACGACGTGTTCCGCGATGGCGAGGGACGACGTCGCACCCGGTGAGGGCGCGTTCCGGACGTGAACGACGCGTCCCGCCCCGGTGATGACGAAGTCGTCCTCGAGGCTGCCGTCGGCGTTCATCGCCTGAGCGCGGATGCCCCGGGGTCCGCGGGTGACGTCGGAGCGGCGCACGTCGGGCACGTACTTCTGCGCCTCCTTCACGAACTGTCCCGTGCTGAAGACGGTGCGGGCCTCGCGGACTGCCGCCGCGGTGTTGTGCACGGCGAACCGCCAGAACCCGGGAAACCCGACCGCCGACATCACGTCCGACGCCGACCACCCCCGACGGTCGTATGCCTCCCGCCCGAAGGCGAGAAAGGCGTTCGGTCCGAGCATGATTCGCCCGTCGATCCTCTTGGTCAGGTGGACGCCGAGGAACGGGTACCGCGGGTCCGGAACCGGGTAGATCAGCCCCTTCACGAGCGAGGACCGCTCGGGCTCGAGCAGGAAGTAGTCGCCGAAGAAGGGCACCACCCGAGGTGATCGCGGTTCACCCGACATCAGTGCCACCCGGTCGGACTGCAGTCCCGCGCACGTGACCACCAGGTCGAAGGCCTCACGGCCCTGCCGGGTGGTGACCACCGTTTCCGCGGTCCGGCTGTCCAGGCCCACGACCTCCCGGCCGAGGAGGACGCGTCCGCCCGCGGCGGCGATGTCCGCGGCGAGAGCCTCCGCGACCGCCACGTAGTCGATGATCGCGGTGTGCGGCGAGTGCACGGCGGCGACGCCGCGTGCGTGCGGTTCGATCTCGGGGATCTCCTCCCCCGGGACCTTGCGGATGCCGGGGACGCCGTTGGCCACCGCTCTGTCGAAGATGGCGTCCATCCGCGCCACTTCGGACGAGTCGTGGGCGACCACCACTTTGCCGCATTCCTCGTAGGCCACACCCTTGTTCTCCGCGTACTGCTGCAGGAGGGTGACGCCACGGCGGCACAGGCGCGCTTTCAGGCTGCCCGGCGGGTAGTACAGGCCGGCGTGGACGACGCCGCTGTTGTGGCCGGTCTGGTGGGCCGCGACCCGCGATTCCTTCTCGAACAGCGTTACCTCGACGCTGTCCATCCGGTGCAGAAGTTCCCGGGCGACCGCCAGACCGATGATGCCGCCGCCGATGACGGCCGCACGAACCTTCGCCATGAGCACCCCTCCGTATACCGTTCTCGAGATATCATCGATGGTATGTCGACCACCCCTCGACGCACGTCTTTTCCCGGACTGGAGCACCTGTCCGATCGGCGTCGAGCGCTGCTGGACGAGCTCGTCAGCACTCGCCGCGAGCGCGGTCTGACGCAGACGGAGATCGCCGCCCACATGGGCACGTCGCAGTCGGCCGTGGCCCGGCTCGAACGCGGCGACGTCGACCCCCGCCTGTCGACGCTCGAACGGTATGCGGAGGCCGTGGGCCGGACGGTCGACTGGACGATCTCAGCGCACCGGGAGTCATCACCATGATCTGGCCACCAC